>RFJH01000114.1 GCA_003694975.1 Anaerolineae bacterium
ACCATCGCGGAAATGGCCGGTATTGCCATTCATCGCACGCGGCTTCACGAGCGCGTCGAACACCAACTCCGCCGTCTCACGGCCTTGCGCGATGTAGATATGGCCATCGCATCCAGTTTCGATTTGCGCGTGACCCTCAACATCCTGGTCGGCCACGCCCTCACACAACTCGGCGCCGACGCCGTGGCCGTCCTCCTCTTCAACCCCAACAGCAAAACCCTCTCCTTCGCCGCGGGCCTTGGCTTTGTCACCTCGGCCGTCAACGACACACACCTCCGATTGGGCGAGGGCCTCCCCGGCATCGCCGTGGTAGAACGGAAACTGCTCCGCTCAACCGACCTGCGCGCCGATCAACGGTGCGTTCGGCGCTCCCAGTTCGCTGCCGAGGGCTTTACCACCTACCATGCCATCCCCCTGATTGCTAAAGGGCAGATCAAAGGCGTGCTTGAAATCTTCCATCGCCAACCCTTCTACGCCGATAAGGAATGGGAGGAGTTCCTGGATATGCTGGCCAATCAGGCCGCCATCGCCATTGACGGCGCTCAACTTCTGGACCACCTGCAACGCTCCCATCAAGAACTCACCATGGCCTACGACACCACGCTGCTTGGGTGGAGCCGGGCCCTGGAACTGCGCGATAAAGAGACCAAAGGCCACACCCTGCGCGTCGCCGACCTGACCATCCGCCTGGCCCAGGCGCTCGGTGTGCCCTCCGAGGACCTGACTCACATCCGTCGCGGCGTATTGCTGCACGATGTTGGCAAAATGGGCGTCCCCGATCACATCCTCCACAAACCCGGACCGCTCACGGAGGAGGAATGGGACATCATGCGCCGGCATGTGCAATACGCCTACGAGTGGTTGAAGGACATCCCCTTCCTGAAACCGGCCCTGGAAATCCCCTACTGCCATCACGAGCGATGGGACGGCAGTGGTTACCCGCGCGGACTGCAAGGCGAGCAAATCCCACTCTCGGCGCGCATCTTCGCCGTGGTGGACGTCTACGATGCCCTGCTTTCCGACCGCCCTTACCGCAAAGCCTGGCCGCGGGAGAAAGTGCTTCGCTACCTGAAAGAGCAGGCCGGCAAGCAATTCGACCCGTACATCGTCGAGGTATTCCTGAAACTCATCGAGGAGCCAAACCCGGAAACGGGCTGAACACACCAAAAAAGGCCTGGCGGCGCTCAACACACCGACCAGGCCTCAGGTCTTCACGAACGGTTCACTGTCCGCCGGCGATTTCGGCCAACGCGGCCTCGATTTCCTGCTGGAACGTGGAAAACGGATACGCCCCGGCAATCATCTTCGTGCGCGTCTCCCCGTTCACCTCGTAAGTAATCACGAAGGCGGGAGTCCCCTTCACACCGGCTGCAAGGCCATCCTGTTGATCTTGTTCCACGCGCGAGCGATATTTGTGGCTTCGGAAACACTCACGGAACTGGTCCATATCCAGCCCCAGCGCCTCCGCATACGACATCAAGCGCGAGGCGGTAAAATCGCCCACTCCCTCTCCGGTCTGATTGGAGAAGAGAATATCGTGATACTCCCAAAACATGTTTTGATCGCCGGCACAGTAAGCGGCCTCTGCCGCGTCGCGCGATTCGTAGTTCGCCACCCCTGTGTGCCGCGCGATGTTGTCACCGAGGAAATTGCCCATAGACCGGTAAACGAAATACACCTTGCCCGTCTTCACATAGTGTTCGACCAGTAAATCTTCTGTTTCACGCCAAAAGCGCGCGCAGTAGGGACACTGGAAATCGGAGTACTCGGTAATGGTGATTGGAGCGTCAGGATCGCCCATCGCGTTGGCATCCGCCATGGGGCGGGGCTGCGGTGTAATCGCAACCACCGGCTGGCGGTTGCTGTTGAGGAAAATCAGCGCCGCGGCGATTAACAGCGCACCCCCGACAATCAGGGCGATGACTATCATTCGTTGGCGTTGCTTCTGTCTGCGCCGTCGTTCGCGTATCTCTTGTTTTCTGCTCATGGATTCTCCTGCTGCACAAAAGTAAGTGGTCTCCCGTCAAAACCACTGCCGAGGCGCACCAACCGACGGGCTCTCCTCCGGCACGCGTTCTGCTCCTCCACAGGTAGCAGGGCGAAACGGTCGGGCGCTTTCAGGAGGGAGACAATTCAAAAGGTAGGGAAAATTTTGCCATGTCCGGGCGCTTTTGTCCAGGGACGTCTCACAAGTGTTCGCTCAGCCAGGCAACCATCACCTGAAAGACCTCTTCCTTCTCCGGCTCATTGTGAATCTCGTGATACCAGCCCTCCCAGAGGCGCAAGGTGACCCTCTCATCCGCCCTGCGGGCAAACTCCTCGCTGGCCTGTGCCGAGGTCAATCGGTCGGCGGTACCATGCATCAGGAGCAAGGGAAGGGGGAACTCCGCCGCATGTTCCAGCGCCCACAGGCCACTCTCATACATCGAGACGAAGAGACGCGCCGAGATTTTATCGTGCACGAGAGGGTCGTTCTCGTACGCACGAACCACGTCCGGGTCACGCGAGAGAGCAGCCGTCTCGAGACCGCTGGTCTGTGTGAACCCCGGTAAGATGCGATTCATCGCCATGCCCAACGTCACCTTGAGTCGCGGTGGTTCGAAGGCCAGGCGCAGCCAGGGGCCCGTAGCAATCACTCCTGCCAGGGATGGCCTGCGCCGTAAGGCATAGTTAATCACCAGATTCCCCCCCATGCTATGCCCGTACAAGAAACGCGGCAAGTTCGGCTGATTCTCGGCGACCTGTGCCAGGAAATCTTCGATGTCGTCGAGAAGGGCATCGTAAGAGGGGGTGTGGCCGCGTGCTCCCTCCGAGCGGCCATGGCCGCGCTGGTCGAATCCGTGCAGGGCGAAACCCGCAGCGGTCAGCGCTTCGGCAACGTGAGCATAACGCCCGACGTGTTCTCCATGCCCGTGTACCAGGCAGACTACCGCCCTGGGCTTACTATCCGGCGCCCATTCCTGCACAAAGAGGTTCAGACCATCACGCGTCCTGAGATTTCGTTCTACGCTGTGCATCGCTATCCTCCACGGGTGACTTTAAACTCGCACTCCTGAGCCCCCATGGCCCGACAGGCCGTTTCCGCGATATCGGGGGCATGCTCGGTCGCCCAGACCAACGCCTCACGGGCCATGCCCAGCGTGACGTAACAAATCGGTTCGTCGTCGCTTTGCCCCAGAGTGGTCGGGCTGATACGATCCACGAGGAGCAAATCCAGATCCAGGGTATGCACCGTGACATCCCCCTGCCGGGCACTGAGCAAACGGGCCAGGAGATCCAGGATCGGCTTTGGGCGCATGTCCACAGGCAGAGAGCGGACGAAGCGAGCCTGAGCCTTCACGGTAAGCGGGGCATCGGCCAACAGGCGTCGCCAGGTCTCACCACCGATGCGCAACAAGGCACCGCGTGCGCCGCGTCCGTAGTAGAGGCGAATCGCCCGTTGCAGGTTGGCATAGGCCTGGGCAGCCGATTCAGCATCGAGGCGGGCAAGGGCATCCGGGGTAATGATGTCTCCGGCGAGGCCGGCATTGTGTAAAACGACTTCCAGCGACTGCCGACCGAATTCCGCTACCGTTGCGGCGACGAAGTGCCTGAAGACGATCGGGGGGAACGCCGGACGAGAATCAGGCATGGGTCACCTCACGCACCTCGAAACGGCAGTAAGGGTCGCCCATCGCCATACAATGGGTCTCTACAATCTCATGCTCTTCACCGGTAGCCCAGCGCACGGCCTCGCTCAACGAGCCAACGTATAGATAACAGATGGGGTGATCATCGGTACGGCTGTGGCAGATAGCACAGGTGGACTCGATATAGGCAATGCGCCCGTCCTTCTCCTCCACCCAGGCTTCCACCTGAGAATTGGTCTTCTTCAACGCGGCGGCCATGTTGTTCAAGATAAACCGGATACGTTGCTTCTTGGGAAGCAACTTCAACGCTGCGCCCGCGATCCCCAGCAAGGCCGATTGCTCCCGCACCGCGTATTGGAAGGAGGCCTTTCCAATGCGATACAACATCCCCCGTCCACCGCGCCCATAGAACGCCTCGATGGCCTCATTCAAGCGTGCGTACTCTACCGCCTGGATGCCGGGCTCCAGGTCGTCCGGCGGCAGATTGTCAATGAAACGCTCCAGGCCGCTGGTGCGCAATACGGCATGCAGGCCATGAGTCCCCATCACCTCTTCCGCGGCAATCAGCGCCTGGCGCACCAGGGTATTGACGATGACCGCGTCTTCCAAATGAGCCATTTCTCCCTCCTCACTCTACGCTCTCCGAGAGAGCATACACAAAGACGGGGTACCTCTCTCCCGTCGGGACGAAACCCATCTTCCGATACAGCGCCAGCGAGGCGTGATTATTACTTTGCGTGTTGACGGTCAGGCGCGGCAGGCGTTTTCGAAGCACACGGCTGATCAAATCGCTCACCAGCGCCGTCCCCCCTCCCTGCCCTTGCACATCCGGGCGCACAGCCAGGCGCGCCAGGTGCGCACCGAGAGCGTTTTGCGTACTGATCTGATAACCGACCACCTCCCCCCGATGCTCCA
>RFJH01000115.1 GCA_003694975.1 Anaerolineae bacterium
CCTCCACACCGACCTGAACTGGCCTATCCTCCTGCTCACCGATCGCTCCGATCGCGCGCTTAGCCTGCACGACGAACTTGCTTTCTGGTTGCCGGAGTCCCCGCGATATCTTTTCCCCGAACCAAACCCTCTCTTCTACGAGCAGGCCGCCTGGGGAGCCGTCACGCGGCGCGACCGTGTTCGTGCGCTCACAGCCCTGGCGACTTATCATTTGCCTTTCGTTGAGCCCCCTGCCATGCCCCCGGTCATCGTGGCCTCGGCGCGCGCGTTGATGACGCGCACTATGCCGCGCCGCGAGTTCCTCAAGGCCTGCGCGCTCTTGGAGCCGGGGCGACGTGTCCAGACGGAGGCTCTGCTGCGCGAATGGGTGCGGCTGGGTTACCACCCTGTGGATACCGTCCTCGAGCCGGGGCAGTTTGCCCGACGCGGCGGCATTCTGGATATCTGGCCGCCCGCCGAGGCGTTCCCTCTACGCCTGGAACTCTTCGGCGATGAGATCGAGACCTTGCGTCGCTTCGACCCGGCTTCCCAGCGCACCGTCCAGGCGCTTGAACATGCCCTTATCACGCCGGCACGTGAGTTCCTCCTCCCCGCTGATCCCTCCTCTCAACTCCCCGACGATCTCACCGAATTCGACATCCCTCGCCTTCATCCGCTTCCCGCCTCTCTACTGGATTACCTTCCTACCCGATCTGTGCTTCTGGTGGACGATGTGAGCCTGGTGGAGCAGACGATGGCCGAAGTAGAGGAGCAGGCTGTGCGTTTTCGCGAGGAGAGCATTGCCGAAGGAGTGCTGCCCGAAGACTTCCCCGTCCCTTATCTGACCTGGTCGGAACTGACCGATAACCTGCACGGGTGCCGCGTCCTCGAACTGGGACACTCTACCGCCGATCCATTCGCTGCACCTGACGCCTTGGGGCGCGTCTTCCTCCCCGGGGAACGCTTCGGTGGGCGCCTGAAGCCGTTCATGGCACGCCTGGCCGAATGGGCCGACGCCGGCGAGCGGGTGGTGGTTGCCTCGCGTCAGGCGGCGCGACTGCGTGAGTTGTGGGAACAACGCCTCGCCCCGGGGTCGGGGGACGAGGTCGAAAGCGCCGGCAGGGTGCTCTTTGTTGAAGTCTCGCTTTCGGATGGATTTACTCTACGTGCCCCCGATGTGACGCCCGTCCATCTGATGACGGACGCCGAAGTCTTCGGCTGGTCGCGGCCACGACCGCGCGTTCGTCAGCGTCCGATTGCCGAATCGCCGGAGGCGGTTTACGCCGATCTGCGTCCCGGCGACCTGGTCGTCCACGTGGATCATGGCATCGGTCGTTTTGTCGGCCTCGTGCGGCGTTCGCTGGAAGGGTACGAACGGGAGTTTTTGTGCGTTGAGTATGAGAACGGTGACCAGTTGTTTGTCCCTGTCCACCAGGCCGACCGCCTGACGCGTTACGTCGGCCCGGACGGCAGTCTCCCACCGCTTGACCGCCTGGGAGGAGGGGAGTGGACGCGCCGCAAACGCCGGGCGCGAGAGGCCGTGCGCCAGGTGGCGCAAGAGTTGCTCGAACTCTATGCGCGACGGCAAGTGGCGCGAGGGTTTGCCTTCAGCCCGGATACCGACTGGCAGCGAGAGTTGGAGGCCAGTTTCCCTTACATCGAGACGCCCGATCAGGTGCGTGCGCTGGAAGAGGTGAAGAGGGACATGGAATCGCCGCGCCCGATGGATCGTCTCCTGTGCGGCGACGTGGGCTATGGTAAGACGGAGATCGCACTGCGGGCGGCGTTCAAGGCTGTCATGGACGGTAAACAGGTCGCCATGCTTGTCCCGACGACTGTTCTTGCACAGCAGCATTATGAGACCTTTCGTCAGCGCCTCGCTCCCTTCCCTGTGCGCGTGGAGATGCTCTCTCGCTTCCGCACGCCGCGCGAACAGGAGGAGGTCCTCCTCGGCCTTTTGGATGGCTCGGTGGATATTGTTATCGGCACGCACCGCTTGATCCAGCCCGATGTGGCTTTCAAGGACCTTGGCCTGGTCATCATTGACGAGGAGCAACGCTTTGGCGTGACCCACAAAGAGCATCTGAAGAAACTGCGCACCGAGGTGGATGTGTTGACCCTCACGGCCACACCCATCCCACGCACGTTCTATATGGCGCTGACCGGCGTGCGCGATATCTCCACGCTGAACACACCGCCGGAGGAACGCCTGCCGGTGGTGACGCACGTCGGACCGTATTCGCCGCGTCTGGTGCGGCAGGCCATTCTGCGAGAGTTGGAGCGCGGCGGGCAGGTCTTCTTTGTTCACAACCGCGTGCGCACCATCGAGGCCATGCGCGCCCACCTGGAGAAACTCGTTCCCGAAGCGCGCATCGCCATCGCGCACGGCCAGATGCCGGAGCGCGAACTGGCCGGGGTGATGAGGCGCTTCACGGCAGGCGAAATTGACGTGCTCCTCTCTACCTCGATCATCGAATCCGGTCTGGATATCCCCAATGCGAACACCCTCATCGTGGATCGGGCGGACACCTTTGGTCTGGCGCAGTTGTACCAGTTGCGCGGACGCGTCGGTCGCGGCGCGGTGCGCGCCTACGCCTATTTCTTCCGCCACCCGCGCAAACTACCCACGCGCGAGGGGCAAGAGCGCCTGGAGGTCATCGCCGAGCACACCCAACTCGGCGCGGGCTATTCGATTGCCATGCGCGATCTGGAGATTCGCGGCGCGGGGGAGTTGCTGGGCACGCGTCAACACGGCCACATCGCCGCGGTGGGCTTTCATCTGTATACCCGCCTGCTGGCCGAGGCCGTGCGCGCCCTACGTGCCTCCCAGTCGGGCGGACTGACCCCTGAGGCATTGCAGGCCCGCCCCGCTTTGCCGGTGAACGTGGACCTGCCCCTGGCGACCGGCATCCCCTCGACCTATGTCGCCGATCAAGACCTGCGCTTGCGACTTTACCGTCGCCTCGCCGATGCGCGCTCCGAATCCGACCTGGACGCTCTGACCACCGAGTTCGAGGATCGCTTTGGCCCGTTGCCGGAGATGGTGAACAACTTGTTTTACCAGATGCGGGTGAAATTGCGCGCCGAGGCCGCCGGCCTGGCTTCGGTAGGCGTGGAGAACGGCCACATCGTGCTGCGCTACCCACCCCCGCCGGAAGGTGAGCCGATACCCCACCTGCCAGATCTCGGTCCCCAGGTACGTGGGGGGAAGAACGCGTACTGGTGCACGTTCGCCCGCGAGCCTGACTGGCCAGAGCGTTTGCTGGAAGTGCTCGATCGGTTGCGCGGAAAAGGAGATGAGCGAAAAGGGGGAGGCTGAAGGAGAAAGCGAGCGGCAAAGGAAGATAATCTTTGCTGATGCTTTTTGCTCTCAGGGACAGGCCATATCCCGGCGCACCTGACGCGCTTTTTGCACCGTTGCCGGTGGAGTATCCGGCCCGGTGGCGAGGCGTGTCCATAAGGCGCACAGGCCCTTGCGCGTGCGCGGGTCCTCCGCCAGGGTCTGCCGCGTGAGGCGCACCGCGCGGGCCGGGTCGCCCATTCGGGCGTGGGCTTCGATGAGAGGCAACCACTCGAAGGGATCGCCGGGGGCGTAGTTGCGTTGCTGGGCTTCCTTGCCCAGGCGTATGATTTCCTCCCAGGCGCTTTCCTGGCGGGCGATTTCCATTTTCTCGTAGTAATAGCACCACGCGTGTTCCGGTTCGGGGCCGAAGATTTCTTCCGGCGGTTGCGGCGCGGGAGCATCGGTTTGAATGAGCGTTGGATCGGAGAGGGGGATGGCGTCGGTCAGGCGGGGGGAGAGGAAGGCATAGGTCTCCGCGTTGGCATAGACGGGGTCGAGGACGCGCAGGCACCCTACGTCGGGGAAGTAGATGACGATGGCGTCCGAGGTCGAGCCGTAAAAGGTCACGGTGCGGTAGCGGACGGTGACGGGGGTGCCCGGTTCAAGGGAGGGGAGAGTCGGACCGCCGAGGCGTTCCTGGGTGGAGAGTAAAGCGTAGGGGAGTTCTGGCGGCGAGAAGTCAGGGGCGTAGAGCCAGTTCAGAGGGGCGGTCAGGTTGAGGTCGCTCTCGTAGTCGAGGGGCATCTGGTGGGTCAGAATCAAGGTGCCGTCCTGGATGTCCGGGGCGCGCCAGATGAGTTGCCAGAAGAATTGTCTTTGCCGTGTCCAGTCCCAACGGAAGTCGTTTGCGTTCAGGAATTGCTGACCGACGGCCATGGCGAGGAGGAGGGCGAGGAGGGCAGTTTTGATGAGACGTTTTCTGATCAGTTCGATCAGGCCGAGGGTCAGGAGGGCGGCGCCGAGCATCATTGAGATGAGGAAGCGGTCGTAGAGGCTGAACGGCTTGAGCGGCAGTGAGGCAGCCCATGAGGGAATGCGTCCCAGGAGGGTGCCGGCAACGCCGATGACGATAGCCCAGCGTGCCCAGGAAAGCGAGTCATCCGAATCTTCGGGCGGGCGGAGACCGGCAAGGTAGATCCCCAGGGCAACGAGACTCAGGATGGCAATGGCCAGTGCGGCTATGGTGGACGGCGTAGTGGGGACGGAGACCACTTGCCTTATAAAGTGCGTCCAGGCGTATGGGACGGCGTGATAGAGAGCCAGGGTCATTTCACGCAGGAGGGATGCCAGGGTCTCCCAGGAGGCGGTGCGCAGCGTTCCGGCCGCGGTGACCCGATAGGAGTCGTACAGCCCGGACGTGTAGTAGAAGGTCAGCCAGGCAGCGTTGAGAAGCCAGAGCAGAAGGTAGGGCGCCCAGCGTTTCAGGCTCGTGCGCAGGCGCGAGGCCGGCGATGGGATGTGTTCGCCGGTGATGGCGAGGATGAACAGAAACCGCAGCGGTTCCAGGGTGGCGAAGTATTCGGTGGGGAAGAGCCCAAAGGCCATCAGGAGCAGGGCGAGGGCGGTGTGGGCGCCTTTCCGGTGCGAGGTGCGCAAGGCGCGGGCTGTTGCTCCGAAGGACAGAATGTAGAAGAGGAGAGGGATTTGCTCCTGGTTGACGTGGGTGAGAGCAGCCCATTGCTGGCTGTAGGCCGGATAGACCAGGAGAAGCAGAGCGAGGGCGATGGCCTGGTGCTTGTGTCGGGGCCAGACCTGACTCAGCGACCAGTACGCGGCAAGGGAGAGCAAAAAGCGACTCAGGACTCCTATCACTTGCCAGCGTAGAGGGTCTACACCTACGACGGCGGTGGTGAGGGTGAAGATCGGCCCCAGGAAGGGGCGGAAGGGACGAAAGGCCTCGATGAACTCTGTCGGGCCGAGGAAATGGGCGATCCAGGCGAACGGCCAGTCATCCCAGTAGAAGCCCAGAGATAGAAGAAGAGGGGCGTATGTCAGGATGGCCAGGAGGAACAAGGCAAGGGGCAGTGAGCGGTGGGAGAAGCGAATGCTGCGCATGTTCGGTCTGGCCGTTATTGGATGTCAGGCGCGGCTGAGGGTGACGAAGACCATCGGGCGTCGCTTTGTCTCGTTGTAGAGAAGCGAGCGAATGGCGTTGGCAATATCTTGCTCCTCAACGGCGCTGTTGTTTTTAATGAGATTCATCACTTTCCTGCGCGCCAGAGGGATGAGGCGCTCGGCCTCTTCGGGGGAGACGAAGCCGCGCGTGATGATTTCCGGTTCGTGGAGCAGACGACCGGTATGCCGGTCAACGCTCAGATCCACGACGAAGATGCCGGCCTGTGCCAGGCGTTCGCGCTCGCGCATGATATCGCTATCTACCTCGCCGATGCTTCGCCCGTCTACGAAGACGTAGCCACCAGGGATGCGCTCGCCGAGACGGATGTGGCCGTCCACGAGTTCGACAACCTGCCCGTTTTCGACAACGACAATGTTTTGTTCCGGGATGCCAACTTGAGTTGCCAGGACGGCGTGGTGACGCAACTGGCGTAACTCGCCGTGGATGGGCATGAAGTATTTGGGGCGCACGATGTTGAGGAGAAGTTTTTGCTCCTCCTGGCTGGCATGTCCGGAGACGTGCACAGGAGCAATGGCATCGTAGATGACGTTCGCGCCGCGGCGGAGGAGGCGGTTAATGGTGCGACTGATGACTTCCTCGTTCCCGGGAATGGGGTGAGAGGAGAGCACGACGGTGTCGTTGGGCTGCAGGTCGAATTGACGGTTGGTGCCGGTGGAGAGGCGACCGATGATGGACGATGGCTCACCCTGGGAGCCGGTGCACATCAGGACGACTTCTTTGGGCTTCATCTTGAGTGCCTGGTCAATGGGCACCAGCGTCTCATCGGGGATTTTGAGATACCCCAGTTGGCGGGCCATCTTGGCGTTGTCCACCATGCTCATGCCGACGAAGGCAAGTTTGCGCCCGTGGCGCACGGCGGCATCGGCGACCTGTTGCATTCGCGAGATGAGAGAGGCGAAGGATGCGATGATGATGCGCCCGGGCGCCTGGGCGAAGACTTCGTCCAGGGCGGGCCCGATGACTTTCTCGGAAGGCGTCCAGCCTGGGCGTTCGGAATTGGTCGAATCGGCGAGCAGAAGGGAGACGCCGCGTTGCGAAAACTCGGCGAGTTTCGCATAGTCAGTAGGCCAGCCGTCCACCGGCGTGTGATCAAACTTGAAATCGCTCATGTGGACGATCAGGCCGGCAGGGGTGGTGATGCCCAGGCCGACTGCATCTGGGATGGAGTGACAGACGTGGAAGAATTCCACGCGGAAGGGGCCAATCTGTACTTTCTCGCCGGCCTGCACGGTATGCAGTTCGGCTTTGTCCAACATGCCCTGACGCGCCAGTTTGACCTCGATCAGGCCGCGTGTCAGGCGCGTGGCGTAGACCGGCGCGGGGATGTCGCTTAAGACGTGATGGATGGCGCCGATGTGGTCCTCGTGCCCGTGAGTGATGACAATGCCTTTTACTCGATGGCTCTTGTCGCGCAGGTAATCGTAATCGGGGATGATGTAATCAATCCCCAACATGTCGTTCTCCGGAAACATGATGCCGGTATCTACAATCAGGATGGACTTACCGTATTCATAGGCCATCATGTTCTTGCCGACTTCCCCCAGCCCTCCCAGAGGGACAATGCGTAGTTTTTTTGTGCTCATAAAGTTTCCTCACATAGTTATCGGGATAAATGCGGTGATTGTTAGAGGCAGGCCAGGGGTTGCGAAACACAAAAAAGACCCCTGCGGTATCGCCTGCCGGGGTTTGACCTGTTTACTGGCAAACTGGTTCACGCATACAAAAACTGCCTTCCGGCAGTGAACGTCCGTTCCACAAAAGTCAGTATAGCAGGGGTTGATGGATTTGTCAAAATTTTGGGATTGAGTTGCCCCCGCGTGTTGAGTCCCTTTGCCATCGTTGTTCCGCTCAGCGAGCCTTTCGACTGCGCCAAGCGGAACAGATGGTCAAAACAAGAAGTTAGCGTATCAGGTGATGGAACGTGGGTGGCGCGGCGTCAATCGTCTCGGGGCTTGATTCGCGAGCCGGAATAACTTCCGCATCCCGTGGGTGCAGGCGGGAGATCCCGTCGCTGGGTGCCTTCGACCCAAGCCATGTACGGAAGGCGTTTTGCATGATTTGCCACGTGCTTTGTGTGTTTTGCACGGATTTTTCTCCTTTTTTGAAAAACCGGCTGATTGCTCTACTCCTGAGAGCGGTTACTTTTGCAATTATTTTACCACAAATTTTGTCTAGAAAGTAATATTCGTTTGATGGTTCGACACGATCACCCCCCAAAAAAAGGTACGATGAGACGCTTGGGTTTACGGCCAGAGATACCCCACTATCTATGACGAGACAGCCACCGCGTGCAACACGCGGTGGCTGGGTAAGGACAGCGTTTCATTACAGGTGCACTTCACTATCTTTGCGTATTTACCGA
>RFJH01000116.1 GCA_003694975.1 Anaerolineae bacterium
ACTTTACTCCGCGACGGGGTAATTGATCTCGGCCATGAGCGCCTTGATCTGCTCCTCGGTGGCGGGGGCGTCGAAGGTGATGGTCACTTTCTTGCTCTCCACTTCGCCTTCCACCGACTTCACGCCGGGGATCTCGCTCACTTCCATCTTGATAGTGTGCACGCAGTGGTGACAGGAAATGTTAGGGACAGAGTAAGTAACGGTCGTCATGGGAAACTCCTCTTGGGGATGGGGTGATTGGATGATTGGAGATCAGGGTATTGGAGTGTCAGACTTTCGTCGCCATCTCGAAGACATCCAGGATCTCGGTCAGGACGCGCTCGCGCTCATCGGCGTCTTCGCCCTGGATGGCGGTGATGACACAAGAATTCAGGTGTTCATCGAGGATAATTGCACTGACCTTGTTCAAGGCGGCTTCCACGGCTTGAATCTGGCGGATGATGTCCACACAATAGGCATTTTCCTCTACCATGCGGATAATGCCGCCCAGATGACCGTGGATGACTTTCAAACGACGTAACGCATCTTCATGCTTCACCATATGGCTCCTCTCTATACCCCCCCCAGGGGGGTGGGGTTAATATAACCTGCCTCTTTTGCTTTGTCAAGCCCCCTGGAGCAATACGGGAGCAATTGAAATAATTCTCATACCTCATCCTGCCTCAGGCATAATGCGTTTATAATAGCCCCATGATTGAACTCACCATCCCCGGCCGCGGGGAATTGCGGCTACAGCATCTCGTCACCGATGTCAACGGCACCCTGGCCGTGGACGGCCACCTGCTCGATGGGCTGGTGAAGCGGATCGCTGCCTTGCGCGACCGGCTAGAGGTCCACCTTCTGACCGCCGACACACACGGCAAACAGGCCATTATCGACCGGCAGTTGAACCTCACCGCCGTGCGCGTCCGGGGTGGGAACGAGGCGGAGCAAAAAGCCGCCTACGTCCGCAACCTGGGCGCGGAGACGGTCGTCGCCATTGGCCAAGGTGCCAATGACGCTGCGATGCTCAAGGCTGCCGGCCTGGGCATCTGTGTCCTTTCCACTGAGGGCGTCGCCGTGGAGACTCTGATGTCCGCCGACCTGGTCGTCGCGAACATCTTCGACGCGCTGGAGTTGCTGGACAAACCTTTACGCATCGTCGCCAGTCTGCGCAGATGACTTTGCCTGAAGAACCCTCCTCCCCGGAACCCCCCTCCCCCGAAGTGCCAGAGAACGGGAGCACCTCCCCGGCTGTCGCACCGGAGATGCCACCCCCAACCTCTCGACGGGCGACGCGCGCTCGCCGCCGTCGTGCCCGCCGCCTGCTGGCACCGCCCGATGCGCAGGGACGTGCCGCCGTCCTGGCGCGTCTTTCTCATCGCGCCTACCCCTCATACGAGTTCTTCGTTTTCGCTTTCTTGTGTGGGGGCATTCTGGGCGCGGGGTACATCCTGGATTCGCAGGCTTTGCTCATCTTCGGCGCGCTGACAGCCCCTCTGATGACTCCCTGGATGGGCATGACTCTGGCAACTTCCATCGGGGCAGCGCGCTTCTTCTTTCAAACGTTGGCCGCTCTTCTCATCGGTGGCGCTCTCGTCTTTATCACCGGCCTCCTCGCTGGCATGGCCGCGCGCATCTGGATGCCTCTCACCCTGAACCAGACATATGTCCACAGTCGTTTGTGGTGGCCGGACCTGTTCGTGCTCGCCCTCGGCGCCATCCTGCTGGTTGTCTCCTTTGTGCGATCCGAAGAAAAGCCGTACCTCCCCAGCGTCATGCTGGCCTATGAACTCTTTCTTCCTCTCAGTGCAGGGGGCTTCGGCCTGGGCGGCGGGCTGGGCGAGGTCTGGCCACATGGCCTGTGGGTTTTCGTCACTCACCTCGCCTGGGCGACGTTTTTCGGCACCCTCACTCTCTTCGCCCTGCGGTTCTATCCTCGCAGTTGGGATGGCATGTTCTTCGGTGGCCTGGTTCTGCTTATTCTGCTCTTTACGCTCGTCGAACTGACCGGCCTGAGAACGGCGGCTATGGTGCGCCTTGGCTGGATCACCCCTGCGCCGACACCGGAAGCCGCTCAAGTTCCTGCCGCCTCACCGCCTGCGCCATCCCCCCCGCCGATACCTTCTCTCACACCGACCACTCTCCCCATCCCAACGCCAACCGCTACGGCCTCCAAGACGGCAACCCCCAGCCCCTCGCCCGCTGCGCTGACTAACCTGACCCTCCCCCCCACGGCCACCGCCACGGAGACCATTACCCCACACCCCACGCCGGTCTATGCGCGCATCAAGGCGGCATACGGCGGTGGGGCGACGTTGCGCAAGGAACCGGAAGGGATCGCGGTCGCCGTGCTGGATAACGGCGAACTGGTAGAAATTTTGCCGGAGAGGGAGGAAATCAACGGACAGGTTTGGATACACGTCGTCGCTCTGCGCGATGACCAGGAGATCGAGGGCTGGATCATCCAGGACGTGCTGGTCACGGCTACGCCGGTGCCGAACTGGCGACCCTCTGCCACACCCTCGGTGACCTCTTCCCCTTTACCATCATCGACCCCCTGATCGGAGTGACCCAGGACACGCGGCCAAATCCTCCATAACCGCATTGGCCGCATCCCCCATGAACAGTTTCAATCCCAGATCTGGCAGGAGAACGACATGCCCATTCACTTTGGAACGGACGGCTGGCGCGCCGTCATCTCAGACACCTTCACCTACAGCAACCTGCGCATGGTTACCCAGGCCATCGCCGACGCGGTTGCCTCGGAACATTGGGACAAATCGGCCTTGTCCCCTACCATGCCCGTTGACAACGGTCATCCTCCTGATCCGAAGAAAATCGTCGTCGGCTTCGACACGCGTTTTCTCTCCGACCGCTACGCGGCTGAGGTCGCCCGTGTCCTGGCCGCGAACGGCTACACCGTCTATCTGACTCAGGCTGACGCGCCGACGCCCGCCATCTCCTACGCCGTGCGCCACCTCGGCGCTGTGGCCGGTGTAGTCATCACCGCATCGCATAACGCCCCGCGTTACAACGGTGTGAAACTCAAAGCCGCCTTCGGTGGCTCCGCCCTGCCGGAACAATGTCGCCGCGTGGAAGTGTACATCAACGACAACGAGCAACGCGCTCGCGGCCCGAACCTGATGGACTTCGACCAGGCGCGCCGCATGGGTCTCATTCAAAAGTTCAACCCCCTGCCGGCATACTACGAACACCTGCGCACTCTGATCGATTCGGACGTCATCGCCGAGAACCCGCCGCGCATTGTGGTCGATTCGATGTACGGTGCCGGGCGCGGTGTCATCAAGGGCTTCCTGCAAGGGACCGGTTGTGAGGTCGCGGAGATCCGCAACGAGATGAATCCGGGCTTTGGCGGCGTACATCCCGAACCCATCGCTCGCTATCTCGATGCCCTCGCCGGCGCCATCAGCACCGGTATGGGTGCCTTCGGCCTGGCGACCGATGGCGACGCCGACCGCATCGGCGCCATGGATGAACGCGGTCAATTCGTGGACCCACACAAGATTATGGCTTTGGCACTGCGCTACCTGGTTGAACAGCGCGGTTGGAAAGGTGACGTGGTACGCACGGTCTCTACAACGCGTATGGTTGACCGCCTGGCCGAACGCTACGGCCTGACCGTCCACGAGACGCCGGTTGGCTTCAATCACATTGCAGATTACATGATCAGCGGAGATGTTCTGATTGGGGGCGAGGAGTCGGGTGGGATTTCAATCAAAGGGCACATCCCCGAAGGGGATGGCATCCTGATGGGACTCCTCATCGTGGAGATGGTCGCTGCCTATGGAAAGCCCCTGCGCGAACTGGTCGCCGACCTGCTTGCCGAGGTCGGGCCGGCGCACTACGCCCGCCGCGACCTGCGCCTGAAGCGACCGGTGGCCAAGTCTGAGATGGTGGAGCGCTTGACTTCTCAGGCCCCGGCGCGATTGGGTGGGCACAAGGTGAAGGAAGTGAACAATCGCGATGGGGTGAAGTACATCCTGGATGACGATTCCTGGCTCCTCATCCGCCCTTCGGGAACCGAGCCGGTGCTACGCGTCTACGCCGAGGGGCGTAGCGAGGAAATGGTTCAGGCATTGTTGGAGTATGGGGAAACGGTTGCCGGGAGTATCGTCTGACAACTTCCCTGGCCTTGGGCACGGGGGACGATCTGGCCAATTGTGATCAAAATCAAGATCCTCCCTCTTTGATGAGCAATCCCGGCATCAGGGCTGTTTGTATGCCGGCCAGACCGGGCTTGAGGCAGGTGGAGAAGAGTGCCCACCTGCCTCACCACCGGCATCTCAGATGATGCCGATTTCCTTGCCTGCTTTCACCATCACATCAATGGCGTGTTCGATCTCATCCGGTTCATGCGCCGCTGTGACCGTCGCTCGGAGGCGGGCCAGTCCCTCCGGCACCGCCGGGGAGACCACCGGCAGGACGAAGATGTCCGAACGTTGACAGGCTGCCGTCAGTGCGAAGGCGCGCTCATCCGAGCCGCACAGTACGGGGACGATGGCCGTTTCGGTGAGCATCGTATCGAACCCTGCCGACTTGAGGCCGTTGATGAATATCTCCGTATTGGCGCGCAGTTTCTCAATCCGCCAGGGTTCTTCCAGGATGATTTTGAAGGCCTCTTTCGCTGCCGCCGCCTGGGCCGGAGGAAGCGCCGCCGAGAAAATGTAGGCACGGCTGGCATGGCGCAGATAGGTGATAATCTCCTTCTTACCTGCCACGTACCCCCCCACCGAAGGGATCGTCTTGCTCAGTGTGCCCATTTTGATATCAATCACATCCTCCAGGCCAAAGTGCTCCTCGATGCCGCGACCGGTTTTGCCAAGCACCCCGACCGAGTGGGCTTCATCAATCATCAGCCAGGCATCGTACTTGCGGCACAACTCGGCCATGCGAGGCAAGTCGATGATATCCCCATCCATGCTGAAGACGGCATCGGCAACGACCAGTTTTGCCGCGCCGGAAGGCACCTGTTGCAAACGTCGCTCCAGGTCATCCATGTCGTTGTGTTTGAAGCGCCGGAACACCGCCCCGGACATCAGGCAACCGTCCACGATGGAGGCGTGATTCAGTTTGTCGGAGAGCACCCAGTCACCGCGCCCCATTAAGGTGGAGACTACCGTCAGGTTGGTGACGTAACCTGAAGTGTACGTGATGGCTGCCTCGGCGTGCTTGAATTCGGCAATGGTCTCTTCCAGTTCCTCGTGTAATTTCAGGCTGCCGGCCAGCGAGCGCACACCATGTGTGCCCGTTCCGTATTTCTCCACCGCCTCCTGGGCGGCTTTGTTGATACGAGGATGGCCGACCAGCCCCAGGTAACTGTACGAGGCATACATCCCCATCTCTCGCCCGTTGACAAGCACGCGCGCCCCGCCGCGCAGTTCCGTGATCGGTTGATTGTAGAAGTACAACCCCCGCGCTTTCAGCGCGTTCACGCGTTCGTTCATCACCATAATGCGACGAGCCACCGCATCTCTTGCTGCGTCCAGTTCCATAGAACCATCTCCTTCCATAAATGCAGGCTGGCATAAGTTTAGCCCAGGGAGGCGGTTCTGTCCAGTCAAGGGAAAATGCATCCCCCATTCTTCTCATCTTGGCGGCGGACAGGGTGCGATATAATGAAACAGAACTCGATGGAAATTGCCCCTCCTGTGTCCACGAAACTTGGAGGAAAACAGATGTCTGCAAAAAGAACCTGGAGTGTGTTGCTCATCCTGTCCCTGGCATTCCTGACGGCCTGCGGAGGCGCGGAGACTCCCCAGCCAACTCCCTTTGACCCCGTGGCCATCTTCACCTCAGCAGCCCAAACGGTGGCCGTCCAACTGACCGAGACGGCACGTTTCTTCACCCCTACTCCACCTCCAACCGCGACCGAGACCCCCGCGCCTGTCACGCCGGGCACTCCGGTGACTCCTCCCCCTGCGCTGGGCACTCCACCCACCGTCGGCGCCTTTACCCCTTTTGCCTCCCCCACGCCGCTTCAACCCACCGTCTCTGGGCCGTTGTGCGATGATTTCGTGTGGATCGCCGATATCGGTGTCCAGGATGGTGACGTGATGAAGCCTGGTCAGGACTTCAAGAAAATCTGGCGCGTGCGCAACACTGGCGTCTGCACCTGGGATGAGGGTTACGTGTTGAAATATCTGGGCGGTTCTCTTGACGGGTACTCCTACAAAATCACGGCGAAAAAGGATTTCCTGGCGCCCGGCGAAGTAAAAGATTACGGCGTCAACCTGACCGCTCCCTTGAAAGAAGGGGAGTACACCGATTGCTGGCAATGGGTGAACGATCGCGGCGTCCCCTTTGGTCCTTATCTCTTGTGCGCCACGATCAAAGTGCAAAAGTAAAGCCATTGCGCTCGTTGGGGTGAGATTATCAGGAGGAATGACCATGCACAAGCGATTACTCCCTGTCCTCCTCGCCGGGGTTATGCTCCTCGGCGCGTGCAACCTGAACGCGTCGATGCCCACGCCCACGGTGGACGTCTATGCCCTCTACACTGCCGCCGCGGAGACCCTCGTTGCCTCGCTGACGCAGACCGCTGCCGTTTCCCCCACGCCTTTGCCGACCACCACTGCCACCGAGGCCACAGCCGCTGTTTCTACCGAAGCCGCCCTCTCCACTGCTACCCTTCCACCGCTCACCCCCATTGCTATTGAGGTCACCCCTACTACTCCCCCTTGTGATGCAGCCGATTACATCGCCGACGTGAACATTCCCGATGGCACCGTCATGTCGCCGGGGCAAGACTTTGTTAAAACCTGGCTGATCAAAAACATCGGCTCGTGTCCCTGGGGAGCGGGATACCAGGTCGTCTACGCCCAATACGCCGTTCGCATGGACGGTCAACCTTTGCCGTTCAACACGCCGGTCAATCCGGGAGACCAGGTGGAGATCTCTGTCCAATTCAAGGCCCCCGCCAAAGCGGGAGAATACCTCAGCGCCTGGCGCATGGCCAACGCACTTGGGCAGCCCTTCGGCGAAATTTTCTACGTCAAAATCGTGGTCAAATGACGGAACGGCTATCGTGGCTACATCCCTGAAAGAGGAAATTCTGGCCGAAGCCCATCGCCTGGGATTCGCCCTGGCGGGAGTGACCACCCCCGATCCACCTCCGCACATCACCACCTTTGAGCGCTGGCTGGAGGCCAACAGGCATGGCGACATGGCATACCTGGCCGAAGCACGCGCCCGTGCCCGTCGCGCCGACCCACGACGCATCTTACCCGAATGCCGTTCTATCCTCGTCCTCGCTATCTCCTATCCCAACCCGCTCACCGCTCCACAGCCCCAGGGGCAGCCTCCTCATGGACGCGTCGCCGCGTACGCCTGGGGCGAAGATTATCACCTTGTCTTGCCTGAACGGCTCAAGTCGCTCGTCGCCTTCATTGAGCACCGGATTGGGCACCCTGTTCCCAACCGCTGGTATACGGATACCGGCCCCATCCTGGAACGTGACCTGGCCCAGCGCGCCGGCCTGGGCTGGATTGGAAAAAACACCTGCCTGATTCACCCCCGCATCGGCTCTTACTTCTTTCTGGCCGAAGTCCTCCTGGGCATCGAACTCGAACCCGACCCTCCCTTTCACGCAGATCGCTGCGGGAGATGCACGCGCTGTATCGAAGCCTGCCCCACGCAAGCCATTCTCCCCGACCGCACCCTGGATGCCCGTCGTTGCATTTCCTATCTAACCATCGAGAGAAAAACCGAAATCCCCACCGACCTGCGCTCTTTGCTCGGCGAGTGGGTCTTCGGTTGTGACATATGCCAGATGGTTTGCCCCTGGAATCGCTTTGCGCCTCCTCAGGGCGATGCGGCCTTTGCGCCTCGTCCGGGTGTGCCACGCCCTTCCCTGATTGAAGAACTCGCCCTTACGCCGGAGTCCTTCAATCGCAAATTCAGGCACAGTCCGCTCAA
>RFJH01000117.1 GCA_003694975.1 Anaerolineae bacterium
GAAGATACTTCCGTTCAGGGGTCGGTCGAGCCACGTCTGGGGGCCTTGCGCGGTGGCCGAGCCGCAGGAGGTCAGGATCAGGGAAGCGGCTATCAGTACGCTTATCGTCCATGCTCTCATTGCACTACTCCTTCCTCGCAGGGTAAGCGAAGGGCGTGCCCTGGTCGCTTTCGAAATGGAGAATGGGGACGATGTTGGGAGATGTTGATGGCAGGGTATTGTCGCTGCATCCCGTTGCTTTCCCCCTGAGGACGTCGGATAATGGCTTAGATGACGGACAAATCTGCCAGGTCCCGGCTTGTACTATGAGTGTGTGGATACATTATTGCATATTTTATTGGACAAAACAAGCCCCTGCAATGTCCACTGGGCTTTTCAATTGTCAGACATTTGTGGAGCGCGTGCTCGCGGTTGCCATGCACGCTACGTTTGAACATGCTTTGATTTTGCACTTTTAGCGAGAGCCTTCGTTATAATTAGAGAGGTTCTTACGTTTCCAATCTCTTCAGGAGGCAACTATGCTTACCATCAGTACCATCAAGGCAGATGTTGGCAGCATCGGCGGGCACACACGCCCGTCCAATCGCATGATTGAGGTGGCGCGGAGCAGGCTGGGGGGCGCTGTGGAAAAAGGTCTGATTACCGATTTCGATGTGACCTACACAGGCGATGACCTTTGCCTGTTGATGATCCATCGTCAGGGCAGTGGGAATGCCGATGTGCACAATCTGGCCTGGGATGTCTTCACGGCGGCTGCGGAGGTCGCCAGAGAGGAGGGGCTGTACGGTGCAGGGCAGGACTTATTGAAGGACGCTCCGTCCGGTAACGTGCGCGGTGCCGGACCGGGTGCGGCGGAGATCACCTTCGATGAGACAGCGGAAGAACGCCCTGCTGAGCCGTTCCTGGTCTTCACCGCCGATAAGTGTGGGCCGGGCGCGTACAATTTCCCTCTCTGGACGGTCTTCACCAGTCCCCTGTATAACGCCGGGTTGATGCTTCCGAAGATGAAACCCGGCTTTACATTCCGGGTGATCGATATGGAATATGCCGAGGGGGACCGTGTCATCGAACTGGTCTCTCCAGAAGAGCACATTGACTTGGCTATTCTCTTGCGTGATGAGAACCGCTTTGGGGTACAGGCCATTACCTCGCGTAAATATCCCCATCAGCAGGTGGTCGCCGTCTCCACCGACCGGCTGCACACCATCGCCGGCGAATACAAGGGAAAGGATGACCCTGTTGCCATCGTCCGCACACAGGGGATTTTCCCTGCACCGGAGGAAGT
This sequence comes from Anaerolineae bacterium, assembly GCA_003694975.1. Taxonomy (GTDB): domain Bacteria; phylum Chloroflexota; class Anaerolineae; order Anaerolineales; family Villigracilaceae; genus J097. Next base: position 1,286 of record RFJH01000117.1, read on the forward strand.
TGTGATGCCGTTCGTGGTTGCGCCGTATGTGGCCGGCGATGCGCGCGGCAGCCATACCATGCCGCTCATGCCCGTCCCCATCAACACGCCTGTGACCGGTCCCTATTGCCTGCCCATCGTCGCGTGCGTGGCGTATTCGGTAAACAAAGAGGGGAAACTCTCTGATGGCGTAGACGTTTTCGGGAATCCGGCCTGGGACCATGTGCGCCTCAAAGCACAACAAAAAGCGGAGTGGATGCGTCAGCAAGGCTTTGTCGGCGCGGCCATGCTTCCTATGCAGGAATTGGAGTACAGCGCGTTTCGTAAGTCGCTGGACGAGTTGGAACAGCGTTTTACCGTCCTGTAGAGAACGCCGTGACCCGACGGGAGGGACGACAATGCCCGAGACGAAGAGAACCCCCCTGCCACACCTCAACCATTTCTACCCCACGGTCGCCGCCGTAGTGACCGTGCGTTGTGGGGACCGCCTGAATGCTATGGCATGTGCCTGGCACTCCGCACTTTCGTTTCGCCCCCCACTATACGGCGTGTTGATTTCCCCGAAGCGTTTTTCCTATTCGCTGATTATCGAGGCGGGAGCGTTTGCGGTCAATTTCTTGCCGTTTGAGAAGGCGGAACTCATCGCTGCCGTAGGGCGTAACTCCGGGCGGGATATGGACAAATTTGCTCGTTTCGGCATCGCCGTCCGACCGGTACCGGACGCCCTGGCACCCATTTTGCAAGAGGCCTATGCGGCCTATGAGTGTCGTCTCGTGGCGCGTCACACCTGCGGAGATCATGACCTGTTCGTGGGGGAAATCGTCCGCAGCCACGTGGATAAGCGGGCCTTTGGCGAGGAATCCGTGCTGGACGTGGGCCGCGTCCGACCGGCGCTTTACCTGGGCGCGGACCGCTACGTCACCACCTCCAATGCGCCACCGAGACATCTCCCCGGCAGGTGAGGAATAGCCTGCCGGGGCAGATTCCCTTTTGTCGTGCCTTTGTAGCGCGAGATTGCTCTTGCCCTTTAGCGAGCGGTCTCCGGCCTGCCGGCGAGCGCTTTCAGGTAGCGGCGCAGGCTGAACGGCTGCCCGGATAGCAGCAACTGCGCCTGGAAAAGACGGGCGGCGGTCCGCACCACGTATACCACGCTCAGGGCGAGTATCAGGGCGGCCAGCAGCATCTGCCAGACCGGCATATGGCCGATGCTCATCCGCACCACGATGGCTGTTGGCGCGGTGAGCGGGAACAGGCTCAGGCCAACCGCCAGCGCCCCGTCGGGCGCGAGTAAGAGTACCGAACTGCCCAGGAACACCGGCAGGTAAATGGGCAACATGATCAAAAAAGCCACCGTGGAGACCTCGCGCAGGTCGGGCGCAAGTGCCCCCACGCCTGCCAGCAGGCTGGCGTAGAGGGCGTAGCCCAGCAGGTAGAAGAGCACGCCCCAGAAGAGAAACTCGGTGGGCAGGTTGACATCGAACATCTGTTTGAAGCGCTCATCGCTGACAAGCAGATAGAGGCTCCCGTTCCAGGTCACGGTCATAATCAGGCCGAGCACGCCCTGGGCGATGATTTTGCCGGTCAGCAACTGCCGCGGGGTGAGGGAGGTCAGCAGGGTTTCCAGCAAGCGGCTTTGCTGTTCGGCGGCGATGCTGCTCAGGAACATACTGGCTGGGCCAACGATTATGGATGCATACAGGGTCGCGATCAGGTAAGGGGCAAGCGCGGGGAACGGGTTTTCGGGATCGAGGCCCGGAGAGGGCCTTTCACTGAGCGCGATCTCCTCCACATCTGGCCTGCCTGTGATGAGCGGCGTCAGCGCCGGGTCGCCTTCTATCAGGTTGTAATTCACATTCAACATGAAGTTCACGATTTGCACGATGAAAAGCGGATTCAGGTTCGACCATACCAGGGTGACCTTCCCGCTTTCGATGTAATCGGGCGGTATGACCAGGTAATATCCGTCGATTTCTCCGGATGCCAGCGCCTGTTGTGCCGCATTTTCGTTTGGGTATGGCTTCAGCAGGTTGCCGGAACGACCGGGCAACATTTCGCGGATCAGGCCGGCCTGATCCACGTAGCCGCCGGTATGGGACTTCGCGAAGTCAGCCAGTCCCTGTGCAAGGCTGATTTTTTGTGGGCGGGCGAGCAATCCAAAAATCAGCCATCCCAAAAGCGGCATCCCCAGGGTGACGAACCAGAAGCCCGGGCTGGTCAACGTATCAATCAGTTCGTTCTTGAAAACTTGCCAGGTTCGCTTCATGCGTTTCCCCTTTTCCATATCAGAGGCCATTGCAGTTTTTTCCCGCGAAACAGCATGCCCAGGCGGAAGATCCA
>RFJH01000118.1 GCA_003694975.1 Anaerolineae bacterium
CCAAGTAATGGAGACACGCGTAAGCAGATTCCGTTGTCAGGGATGCCACAGCGAGAGAGCGCCTCATCCCTAAGAATCTAGCATGGGCAACCGCACCTCGACTGCGGCCTCCCTGTCGGTCGGCCTTCGCTCGGCGAGGTCCCCAATAAACCGTTCCCCGACTGCGCCTGTCAGGACGCGTATCGAGGGGAACGGCTCTCCTCGATACAATGCTCGCTGCGCTCGCATCACTCGGAGAGCCGTCGCGGCCACCCGGAGAGCGGTTTTTTCTCGGGAAGCGGTCTCCAAGTGCACCCATCAGGGCGCATACCGGAGAGTCGCCCACCCCACGAGTATCTCCAGGATGCGCATGGCCTCCGCTTTCCCTCCCAGGCCGTTCTCGCCACCCGGCCCCACGCAGGAGGGACAGCCGTCCTGGCATGGACAGCGACTCACCAGTTCCCACGCCCGCGCCAGGAGGTCGTCGTGAAGTTCAAAGAGGCGCTGGCCAAATCCAATCCCCGCCGGGACCCGGTCGTACAGGATGACGGCGGGACGCCCCACGGCGGCCTCGCCGCGCGCCTCCACGTGGAGGCCCAGGTCGGTGCGATCGCACATCAGAAAGAGGGGCGCCAGATGATGCAAGGCGTATCCCAGCCCGGCCAGACCGGAGCGCACGCGCACGGCGGTCTCCACGCGGCGATGACAGGAGGCGCATAGCGTGATGAGGTTATCCAGGCGGTTGGCCTCGGCGGGGGAGGCGAAGGCGCGAAAGGGCACTTTGTGATGGACGTGGTGCTCGCGCTCGCCCTCCGGCGCGCCGCAGAGGCGACAGCGGTAGCCATCGCGGGCGCGGACGCGCGCCCGCAGGCGCGGCCACTCGGGGCCGTAGTCGTTCGGGTCGCCGCGCCACGCGCCGGTCTCGCGCAGCGCCGAGACGGTCTCCTCGGAAAGGAAGAGCCAGTAGCCGATGGTCTGGAACTCGTTCGGGGGCAGGTCGAGCGGCTCCTCGCCCAGCGTCTCGCGCGTGAACCAGCGTCGCTTCTTGAAGCCGACGACCTGTTCGACGACGCGCAGTTCTCCCCAGCCTTTCTCGCCCCCGCGCACCGCCGTTTCCTCGACGCGGTTCAGGATGTGGAGCGTGGTCGCGCGTTGCGGCTCGGTGTAGTAATCCAGGGCGGCAGGGACCAGGCGGGCGAGGCCGTTCTCCAGGTCCAGGCTGCGGACGAGGTACTCCCGCCCCTCGTGCAGGTAGACGGCGCCGGGATGCACCATCCAGGGGGCGCTGGTGCGGTCCACCTCGCCGATGACCCGGGGCGGGTCGCTTTCGCTTTGCAGGACGACGCGCTCCGGCGAGGCAGAACGCAATGAGATGCGGGCGGCAGGGTAGTCATCGGCCATCCAGAAGTAGGAGCCGTTCGAGCGATGCAGTTCGCCGCTCGCGGCCAGGGCCTCGAGGAGGGCGCGCAGGTCTTCGGTGGGGAGGTTGCCGAAGCGCTCGCCTTCTCGGAAGGGCAACTCGAAGGCCGCGCAGCGCAGATGCGATAGCAGGATGAGGAGGTGATCGGGGTTGATAAGCGCCTGCTCCGGGGAGCGACCGAGGAGGTACTCCGGGTGGTGTGCCAGGAACTGGTCGAGGGGATCGGGCGAGACGACCAGCACCGCCGCAGCAGGGGCCTCGCCACGACCGGCACGTCCGGCCTGCTGACGGGTGGAGGCGACGCTGCCCGGGTAGCCGGTCAGGACGGCGAGGCTCAGGGCGCCGATATCTATGCCCAGTTCGAGGGCGTTCGTGGCGATGACGAGGCGCACGCTGCCCTCACGCAGGCCGCGCTCGATCTCACGGCGTTCGGAGGGCAGATAGCCGCTGCGGTAGCCACGGATGCCTTCCCGTTGTGATGGGGAGGCTGTCTCCCGCATCCCCTTGAGCATCATCTCCACGCTGCGCCGTGAGCGCGCGAAGACCACACTCTGCACGCCTTGCGCGAGGGCTTCCCCGGCCAGGCGCGTCGCCTCGGCGAGGGCGCTCTTGCGCAACCCCAGCGCCGGATCGGTGACGGGAGGGTTGTAGATCAGGAAGTGGCGTTCGCCGCGCGCCGCGCCGTCTTCGGCGATCAGGGCGACCGGCGCCTCGATCAGTCGTTCGGCGAGTTGACGTGGGTTGCCGATGGTGGCCGAGGTGAGGATGAATTGCGGGGTCGCCCCGTAGAAGGCGGCCACACGCTTCAACCGTCGGAAGAGGTTGGCGACGTGCGAGCCGAAGACACCCCGATAAGTATGCATCTCGTCCACCACGACGAAGCGCAGATGGCGGAAGAAGCCCTCCCACTTCGTGTGGTGCGGCAGGATGCCGGTGTGCAACATATCGGGGTTGGTGAAGAGCAGGCGCGCCTTCGTCCGAATGGCGGCGCGTTTCGATTGCGGTGTGTCGCCGTCGTAGATGGCAGCCGGAAGTGCGGAGAGACGCTCCAGGGCGGCGAGTTGATCCTGCGCCAGGGCTTTCGTGGGGAAGAGGTAGAGGGCGCGTGCCTGCGGGTCTTCGAGCAACGCGGCCAGGACGGGGAGGTTGTAGGCCAGGGTCTTCCCGCTGGCGGTGCCGGTGGCGAGGACGAGGTGCTCGCCAGCGCGCGCCCGTCGCCACGCCTCGGCCTGGTGACCGTAGAAGGCGTGGATTCCGCTCTTTTCGAGGGCGCGCGCCAGGGGTCCGGGGAGGTTCGGCGGGAGCGATTCGAGGCGCGCGGCGCGCGGGGGGAGGGTCTCCCAGGCGGTGATGTTGGGCGCGGTCTGGGGGTCGTTTCGCCAGTGGGTGAGGAGGGGGCGGATGTCGCTCGGGGAAGCCATGGGGTGTTGAGGGAGATGCTTTGCGAGAGACGGATCGCTGTGGCGGATTGTACCAGCCTTCCTGCCTCTTGCACACAGCACTTAAACACCAGTGCCGACCAGAGGTCGGCACTGGAAGAGGCCGTTGCTCCGGGGGTTAGATGTGAATCCCCTGTCCTTCTGCCACGTGGGCAACCTCCATCAGCACTTCGCTCAGTGTGGGGTGAGCGTGGACGTTGCGGGCGATCTCGGCGGGGGTCAGTTCCATCATGTGGGCCAGGGTGAGTTCCGGTAGAAGTTCGGTCACTTCGGGGCCGATCATGTGCGCGCCCAAAATCTCTCCGTATTTCTCGTCCACCACCAGTTTCACCCAGCCAGCGTAGTCTCCCAACCCCAATGCTTTGCCGTTGGCCTGGAAGGGGAAACGAGCGACCTTCACCGCGTACCCTTGTTCACGTGCCTGAGCCTCCGTCAGGCCAAAGGAGGCTACCTGTGGCTGACAGTACGTGGCGCGCGGCATCATGGTGTAATCCAGAGTGACCGTCTCGACCCCGGCGATGTTCTCGGCGCAGACGATCCCTTGCGCCGAACCGACGTGCGCGAGCATCAGTTTGCCGGTCAGGTCGCCGATGGCCCAGATGCCGGGGATATTGGTCGCCATGCGTTCGTCAATCTCGACGAAGCCTCGCTCGTTCACTTTGACCCCGACCTCGTCCAGCCCCAGGCCGGACGAATTCGGTCGGAATCCAATTGCGACCAGAGCCTGATCGGCCTCCAGAACCTTTTCCTCCCCCTCAGCCGAGACGGTGACCTTCACCCCGTCCTTGAGCCTCTGGATACTCTCCACGCGATGCCCGGTGAGTACATTGATACCGCGCTTGACGAGCGCTTTGCCCAGTTCCGTGCTTACCTCTTCATCTTCCAGCGGCAGGACACGCGGCATCATCTCTACCAGGGTGACCTGGGCACCGTAGGCGCTCCAGATGGTAGCAAATTCCACGCCGATGGCCCCTGCTCCGATGATGATCGCCGACTTCGGCAACTTTTCCTGGGTGATGGCTTCGCGGTAGGTAAGCACGCGCTCCCCGTCCACATCCCAGGCGGAAGGGACCATGGCCGAGGCGCCGGTGGCGAGGATGATGTTGCGCGCCTTGAGTTCGACGGTCTGGCCATCGGCGTTGGTTACGGCGACGGTATCGCGGGCGGTCAGGCGGGCGGTGCCCATGTGGACAGCGATGCCGTTCTTCTTCATCAGGAATCCAACGCCTTTGGTCAATCGTGCTGAGACGCGGCGTGAGCGCTTCACTGCGGCGGCGTAATCCAGGCGCAGGTTATCGAATGAAAAGCCGAATTCTTTCCCTCGCTCGCGCAACGTGTGGGCGATTTCGGCGTTTTTCAGCAGTGCTTTCGACGGGATGCAGCCCACGTTCAGGCACACGCCGCCCAGCCATTCCTTGTCCACGATGGCGGTTTTCAACCCCAGTTGAGCGGCGCGGATGGCAGCCACGTACCCTGCCGGCCCCGCGCCGATGACGATGACATCATAGGTTTCGCTCATGGATCACTCCAACAGTGGTGTAAATTGGATGGTGGAAAGACGTTCCCATTGTACCCTAACTTCAAGTGCCGGTGCGGAGGCTGATCTGCGGGGGTGAGCACAAGGTCTGTCCTGAGTCCTTGTTCCGGTTGTGTTTGATTGTAGGTTCTGCCGGCCAGTGACCAGGATTCCCCCATGATATAATCCCCTTCCGCAGCCTATCATTCACAAGGTGATCCATGTTCGACCACGAACGCGAAGTCATTGAAGAAAAAATCAAAGTCTTCTGCACCGAGAACGATATTCCTCTCACCTCTATCGAATGGAAGCCTCTTCCCTTCAGTGGCGAGTGGGGAATCTCCACGTCCTTCTTTCAGGCGGCAGCGAACGAAGCACGTTCTGGCAAAAAGGTCAACGTGCCGCAGCGCGCTCAGGAGATCGCCGAAGGGGTGCGCGAACATCTCGGCACGCCGGAGGGTTTCAGCCGCGTGGAGGCGGTCAAAGGCTATCTCAACCTGTATTTTTCTACCGCCGAATACGCCCGCCGCGTGGTGGAGACCGTCCTGAGAGACAAAGCGGATTTCGGTCGCGGCGCGCCGAAGGGCGAGCGCGTCATGGTTGAATACGCCCAGCCAAACACCCACCACTCCTTCCACATCGGTCACTACCGCAACGCCATCCTGGGCGAATCCCTGGCGCGCCTGGTCGAATTCGCCGGATTCGAGACCATCCGCGCCTCCTACCCGGGCGACATCGGCCTGGGCGTGATCACCGTCCTGTGGATCTACGATAAATTCTACAAAGGCCAGGAGCCGGAAGGAATCCACGAACGCGGCCAGTGGCTGCTGAAACTCTACGTGGAAGCCACCCAACTCCTGGAGCCGAAAGAGGACGAGACTCCCGAAGCGCGCGCCCAACGCGAGGCCTACGACGCCGAACGCCGCGAGATGCTCCGCAAATGGGACGCAGGCGATCCCTACGTGCGCGAACTCTGGCTGCGCACCCGCGAGTGGAGCCTGGAAGAACTGCGCGCCATCCTGGAGATGCTCGATATCCACATTGACGTGTGGTTCTACGAATCCGAGGTGGACGAACCGGCCAAAGAGATTGTTGAGGAACTCATCGCGCGCGGCATCGCCGAGGACGAGCGCCCCGAAGGGCCGGTCATCGTGCGCATTGACGAGAAACTCGGCCTGAAGAAGGAGAAATACCGCACCGCCGTCATCCTGCGCAGCGACGGCACCACCCTCTACCTGACCAAAGACCTCGCCCTGGCGAAAATCAAATTCGAGAAATACGGCGTGGACCGCTCCATCTACGTGGTGGATACCCGCCAGAGTTTGCATTTCCAGCAAGTCTTCAAAATCCTCGAACTGTGGGGCTTCCCCCAGGCCGAGAAGTGCTATCACCTGGGCTACGGCTTCGTCAGTTTGCCGGAGGGCGCCATGTCCGCGCGGCGCGGGCGCGTCGTCCTGTTCAAAGACGTGGCCGATGAGGCCGTGCGCCGCGTGCTCTCCGTGGAATCCGAAAAAAGCCCCGATCTTTCCGAAGAGGAACGCCGCGCCGTGGCGCAGAAGATCGGACTGGGCGCGCTGGCCTACGCCATGCTCTCCGTGGACAACAACAAGGACACCGTCTTCGATATGGACGCCGCCCTCAGTTTCGAGGGTCGCACCGGCCCCTATATCCAGAACGCGCACGTCCGCGCCGCGAGCATCCTGCGCAAGGCGGGTCCGCTCGCCGGGCGCGCCACCTCGCGGACGCCTGATTTCGATTACAATCTCACCCCACACGAAATCCGCCTGATCGACCTGATCTCACGCTTCCCGGCAACCGTGGAACAGGCCGCGCAGGAATACCGCCCTCTCGTCATGGCGACCTACGCTTACGATCTGGCGACGGCCTTCCACTCTTTCTACCACGCCGTGCCCGTGCTCCAGGCCGAAGAGGAGGGTATCCGCCTCGCTCGCCTCGCCCTGGTCGCCGCCGCGAAACAAACCATCGCCAACGCCCTGCGCCTGCTCGTCATCCACGCGCCGGAAGTGATGTAAAACACACCTTCTATTCACTCAGGAGAACACCATGCCAATCCGCACCATCATCATGGGCGCCGCCGGGCGCGATTTTCACAACTTCAACGTCTTCTTCCGTGATAACAAGGAGTACGAGGTCGTCGCCTTCACGGCTACCCAGATACCGAACATCGAAGGTCGCACCTACCCCGCCGAACTCGCGGGTGACCTCTACCCCAACGGCATCCCCATTTACCCCGAAGAAGACCTGCCACGCCTGATCAAAGAACTGGACGTGGATCAGGTCGTCTTCGCCTATTCCGATGTCTCGCACGAATACGTCATGCACAAGGCCGCGCTGGTCAACGCCTCGGGGGCGGACTTCCGCCTGATGGGGCCGCGCAGCACCCAGGTCAAGTCGCGCCGCCCGGTCGTTTCGGTCTGCGCGGTGCGCACCGGATGCGGCAAGTCTCAGACGACGCGCCGCGTCTCCCTCCTTCTGCGCGATATGGGCTATCGTGTCGCCGTCATCCGTCATCCTATGCCCTACGGCGACCTGGTGAAACAGGCCGTCCAGCGTTTTGCCGATTACAGCGACCTGGATAAACACGAGTGCACCATCGAGGAGCGCGAGGAGTACGAGCCGCACCTGAACAACGGCATGATCGTCTACGCGGGGGTGGACTACGAACGCATCCTGCGTCAGGCCGAGGAGGAGGCCGATATCATTCTCTGGGACGGTGGCAACAACGATATCCCCTTCTACGTCTCTGACCTGCACATCGTCGTTGCCGACCCGCATCGCCCCGGCCACGAGAGCACCTACTACCCCGGCGAGACCAACGCACGCATGGCGGACGTCTTCGTCATCAACAAGGTGGACACCGCCGAACCGGACGCAGTCATCACCGTGCGCGAGAACCTGCACCGCCTGAACCCGGACGCCCTCGTCCTTGAGGCCGCCTCGCCCATCTTCGTGGACGATCCTGAAGCGATTCGCGGCAAACGCGTCCTGGTCGTCGAAGACGGCCCCACGCTGACCCATGGCGGCATGGCCTACGGCGCGGGGTACGTGGCCGCGCGTCGCTTCGGCGCCGCCGAAATCGTGGACCCGCGTCCCTTCGCCGTGCGCTCCATCGCCGAGACCTACAAGAAGTACCCCAATACAGGGCCCATCCTGCCCGCCATGGGCTACGGCAAAGAGCAGATGAAAGACCTGGAAGAGACCATCCGCCGCGCCGACGTGGACCTGGTCATCATCGGCACGCCCATTGACCTGCGACGCGTCATCACGCTCGATAAGCCCTCCGACCGCGTGCGCTACGAATTGCAGGAAATCGGTCAACCCACGCTGGAAGACATCCTGCGCGCAAAGTTTGGGAAGTAACCCTCTCTGAGCCGATCCAGGCCTTCGGGTTCCCAAGAACCCGAAGGCTTTTTAATTCCACCCCTCCTGGGAAAAACAAAACGAGCCCGCAACAGGCTCGCCTTTGTGGGCGCGGAGGGACTTGAACCCCCGACCTCATCAATGTGAGTGATGCGCTCTAACCAACTGAGCTACGCGCCCTTAGTGTGCGGCAGATTATAGTCGAGGTAATTGCCTTTGGCAAGGGCTTATGGTGGCGGCAGGAAGTCCCAGGGGTTGAGTTTGCTGTAGTAGGTATGCATGAGTTCGAAGTGCAGATGCGGTCCCGAAGAACGACCGGTGCTGCCAATGGCGCCGATGGGGTCGCCACGACCCACGCCCTGTCCGCAGCCGACGTAAATGGCGCTCAGATGGGCGTAGAGCGTCTGGAAGCCGTTGCCGTGGTCGATCATAATCATGTTGCCGTAGCCATAGTCGTTCCACCCGGCGTAGACGACCACACCGGCGTCGGCCGCGTAGACTCCCTCACCCTCGTAACCGGCGATGTCAATGCCGCGGTGGTTGGTCTCCGGCGAATAATCGAAGCCGGAGAGATAGTGTTTGTTCGTCGGCCAGACGAATGAGCCGTAGCCGACCGGGCCACCGTAGACCGGGTCGCACGCGCCTGGCCCAAGGACGCGCGCTATCGCCGGATTCTCGCGCGTCACACCTACCGGAGCCGACCACGAGACAAACTCCCTCTTTCCGCCGGGGATGATCAACCAGGTACCCGGCTCGATATTGGGGTGGGAGTAATCGCCGATGGTCTCCGGGTCGAGATGGTTCCCTGGGAAGTTAATGATGTCTTCCGGCGTCACGCCGAAGAATTTTGCCACACCGTTCAGCCCATCGCCTTCCTGCCATTCGTAATACGTACCGTCCACGGGCAGGATGACCAATTCCTGGCCGGGCATCAGATTGTGTGGGTCGTCCAGCAGGGTGTAGTAATTGCCCCACAGAATGGTCTGGGGCTTCAAACCGAATTTTTCAGCAATGCCGAAGATAGTATCGCCGGGTTGGACGGTATAAGTGGTAATTTCCAGACGCGGGCGACTGGGAATCGTAGTATGGATCTGGCTCAGGCGAGGAATCCCCTGCAACGAGATGTCCGACGGTGGCGGAACAGCAGCGACGGCCACAACTGGCGTGGGGGTGGGCGCCGCGGCCTGCACTTCAGACGTCACCGGGGCGCTGCGATAGAGAGACTGCATCAAGGCGATGACAATTAAGGTGACAAACAGGGAAAGGACATGTGTGCCCACGCGTAACAACGCCTCACCCAGACCAAACTGGATCAGGCGTTCTTGCCAGTGGCTGAGAAGATTCATACCGCTCGAATCGGGAGCGAGGGCTTCCGCTTCCCCGGTCTCTTCTGGAGAGGCTGGCGGCAAATCCTCGGGAAACTCTTCGGGCATAGTGTCCATGTCTCCGGCGGGCATGATAACATGGCCGCGAGGGCGCGTCAAGCGCTCCTGGCCTACGCTAACCCAACGCAAATCCGTCGTCGGTGAGGGGTTCGATGCACTCCGGCCCCTCGTTGCGCGCGTCATTGACTCGCCTGGAGACGGCATAGGCTTCCATTTCCTCGGCGGGATAGGGGGTAAGCAGTGACCGGAGAGTCGGTGGCGATTGAGGATGTGTGGAAAGCCAGGTGGCGTAGGCATCAGGAGACAAGATGACCGGCATGCGGTTATGGATGCGCGCAACCAGTTCGTTAGGGCGGGTGGTAATGATTGTACAGGTGCGCACCTGGGAGCCGTCTGGGGCGTGCCATTCTTCCCAGAGACCGGCAAAAGCAAAGGGCTGCCCGGACTTTAGGCGCACCAGATAAGGGATCTTCATCCTCTTGCCCGGCAGTTTCCTCCACTCGTAAAAACCGTCTGCCAGGATCAGGCAACGGCGATACCTGTACGCGGCGCGGAAGGATGGCTTTTGTGCCAGAGTTTCGGCGCGGGCGTTGATCAGGCGGTTGCCGATGGATGGGTCCTTTGCCCAGGAAGGGATCAGCCCCCAGAGAAAGAACGTCCCTTCCTCTGTACCGTCGTTGGGCACGACGAGCACCGGCTGGCCTGGGGCAATGTTATAACGCGGCGCGTAGGTCGCCGGGAAGCGAAACTGTGGGAACGCCTCGCGCAGCATCTCGGCGTTTACAGTGAGCAGGAAACGGCCACACATCTCATTCCCTCAGGCGACGGAAATCCCCCTCACGCACGGTCACGCCGATAGCGTCCAGGTGTTCCAGCAAGGCAAGCACATAGCGGCGACTGGTCTGAAACAGATCGCGCGCCTGTGCCACCGTGATCTTTCCTTCTTTCTGAATGTAAGCGCGGACTTGCCCGACCATGTGTTCGTAATCCTCCCGCCGAAAGACGACCTCGGACGAGACAGCGACCAACTCTCCTGTTGTCAGCAAGGCATTGAAGACCTCTTCACCGACCTCGTTTACGCACTCTTTGATCGTCGGAGGGCTATATGGGGACCGCGCGAAACGTTGCAGCAATGCCCGGACCTGAGCCTGTTGCGTCTCATCAAAGCGAATCTCGTGCCCCGGGCGGGCAATGACGGACTCATCCTCAGCCAGTTCCTCCTCCTGAACCAATCGCTGCACCAGAGCATTGAAGGGACGCGACGCAATCTTCAGGCGACTCTTCAACTCCTCGCGCGGGATGCCACGACGTAGCGGATGGGCGGCGTGATAGGCCTCAACCGTTTGCATGGCGCGCCGCGACAGGTCTTCCCAGTGGGGTGTGGCGATGACTAAGGTCTGGGCATCCGGCGCAAGATCGCCGTTCTCGAGAGTCAGAAGGCGACCTTCATGGAACAACTCGTTCAACGCAGCCTGGGCCTGTTCACGTTCCAGGTGCGAACGGACGACGATGTCCTTCACCGGTGCGGGGCCAAGGGCCAGGGCAGCCTGGAAGAGCACGTCTGCCGGGGACCCCTTTGCGAGAGCCTCCAGTTTGCGGATCACGTCGGGGGCGAAGCGTTTGTGCCGGCGTTCGGGAGCAGGGTCCACGATCTCGCCGCCGCCGAGGGTTTCACCGGGAGAGGGACGGCGCAGGATGAAACGGTCACCCCGCACAGCAACGACAGGATGACGCAGTTCGAGTTGCAGCCAGCCCTCCTCGCCCGGTTTGAGCACCTCCACACCAAGCAGCCGCACGCGAGCCATTGTCTCGCTGGCGGCAATGAAAAGTTTCACCTCGCTGGCGTGCTTGAGGGGCGCGCTGGCATCTGAGAGCAGGCGGAAACGGACATCCACGCGGCGGGTAGGGCGATACTGGCCAGGATGCGTCACCACGTCGCCACGGCGAATCTGCTCCACCGAGACGCCTGAGATGTTGATGGCTGTGCGCGAACCGGGGACGGCAACCTCTTCGTTTTTCTTGTGAGTTTGCAGCCCGCGCACGCGTCCACGGTGCCCGGCGGGGAGGATTTCCACCTCGTCACCGACGCGCAGGCTACCGTCGGTGAGCGTGCCGGTAACCACAGTGCCGAAGCCGGCGATACTGAAGACGCGGTCCACGGGCAGACGGGGGCGTCCCAGGTCGGGACGAGCAGGTTTCTTCCCCAGGACTTCGGCCAGGTGCTGCAAGAGTTCCTCCAGGCCGGTCTTAGTCTTCGCCGAGACGCGCACGCAGGGCGCACCCTCCAGTACGGTACCGCGCACAGTCTCGCGGATATCGCTCTCGACCAGGTCCAGCCATTCGGGATCGGATACGAGGTCGGTCTTGGTTATGGCGATCAGGCCGGTGGGGATTTGCAAAAGGTCAAGGATGGCGAGGTGTTCACGCGTTTGGGGCATCACTCCCTCATCGGCAGCAACGACAAGGAGGGCCGCGTCAATGCCACCAACACCGGCGAGCATGTTCTCGATGAAATCGCGGTGGCCAGGCACATCCACGATGCCGATCTCCTCGCCGTTGGGCAGGGTCAGCCAGGCAAAGCCCAGGTCAATCGTCATCTCGCGCTCTTGCTCTTCTTTGAGGCGGTCGGGATGGATGCCGGTGAGCGCGGCGATGAGGGTGGACTTGCCGTGGTCAACATGTCCGGCGGTGCCGATGACACGCATAGTCACCTCGCTTTATGTCGGTGTCCCATGATGCGCTCGTAGGCAGTGAGCCATTCATGCGCCCAGTTCATCAAGTTCTGCAATTGTTGTTCGGTGGCTTCGGTCGTCTGCTCGATTTGGTCACGCAGGATCTGGCTCACATCGTCCAGAGCAGTGAGGCGTTCTTCGAGTTTGTCAATCTCCTGACGCACATCGCGCAGGCTCTCCTCCTGGGAAAGCGTGTAAGCCGTCCAGCGTTTCTGTTCATCGGCTTTGAACGAGACCCACTCCTGACGCAAGCGCTCTTCGGCCAGGCGCTGCATCTCGGTCAGTTCGTTCACACGGCGTTCCAGGCGTGTGTTTAAGTCGGTGTAGGTCTCGCGCGCTTTTTGAGCCGCGCGCACGGTTTCATCAAGTAACTGGAGTTGATTCTGGAGGTGTTGAGACTGTTGTTGGAAATCTTTGTATTGCTCCTGCCATTCCTTCCACGCCCGCTCCCGCTCGACCTGGGCGAGGGCTTGCTGCTCAAGGAAGTCAACCTGGGCCTTTTTACGCTCGGCTTCGGCCTGTAACAGTTCCTCAATGCGTTTGGTAACCTGGCGCACCCCATTGGCGCTGAGTTCCACTTTCTGCCGCTGCTCGTCCAGCCGTTTGCGCAAGGCAGAAAGTTCCCCTTGCAGGTCGGTGAGGCGAGCAGTGTGCTGCTTGTGGGTCTCCTCGCTCACCATTAAGCCATGTTTTGTCTCTTCAACACCTCGATTGAGTTCATCCAGGGCATTCCGAAGTTCTGCTATTTCCTTGCTGAGATGGTCGTCCACTTTATCCTGGGCGGTCAGAGCACGCTTGAGAGGTGGGATAGCCTTCTTGACCTCGGTGATCATAGCCTGAAGTTGTTCCACATCCGCCTTGCGGCGCTTCTCAGCCTCGCGTTCACGACGTTTGTGCCTCCTCTCAATATCTTCCAGGGCTTTGTTGAAGTCTGCGCGCTGCTCGGCGAAGGCGTGTTCAAACTGCTCCAGGCGCGTAGGGATGGCAATAGAAGTGAGGGCTGCCACTTGCTCTCTAAGTTCCTTGTTCTGTTCCTTCAAAACCCTCATATCTCCCTGGATGGACTCCAGGCGTTTCTGCAACGTTGCAATGGTGGCCTTGTCCTTGCGCCGTTCTTCGTCCAGCCATTCCAGTTGTCTGATGATTTGTTCGAATTCCATGAGCGCCTCCGGAGACAGGCAGAAAGACCGCCAAAGCGGTGCTGAGAGGAATAAATTGAGCGACCTGCAGGGGAGAGGACGTGCGGCGTATTATAGCACGGCTACCGTCTTACCTCCCCAGGTGTTCAAAAATAGCCGGGAGGTTGACCAGGAGGGGATGCACAATCTGAGGAAACAAGCCGATGGCAAAGATGAAGATTGTTCCCAGGCCAAGTAGAACGCGTTGCATCCCCGTCTCACGCCATTCCCATGCGGTGCCGGCGGGGGACGCAGAAAGGGTGAACGTCACTCTGATGGCGGCAAGCAGAAGCCCCAGCATACCAGTTAAAAGCCAGAAAGTAGCAGCAAGGGATTGGTGAGCCATTCCTTCTAGCAGGGCCAGGCGAGGCGGGAATCCCGCCAGGAGAGGAAACCCGGCAGTGGAAAGTTGGGCCAGGATTAACGCCGTGGCGGCAAGAGGATACCTGCGAAACGCCCCTCGCACCTGATCAAGATGCAGGGGCCATCCTTGTGTGGCCATGGTGGTGAGAGCAAGCACCCAGAGCGCCAGACCAAACGCATGGGGGATGAGGAAAAGGAAGGCGGTCTCTATGCCGGTGGGCAATTCGAGAGTCAATGACAGCAGCATAAGGCCGCTCTCGGCGATAGCCGCATATCCCATCATTCGCCCCAGATGGCGCTGTAGGGCACTCCATACGCCCCCGGTGGTCACCATGAGCAAGCCGGCTAAGCGTAAGGCGTCGGGCAATTGTTGGGATGTGCGCAACCACGAGTAACGGTCTAGAAAGCCCAGCCCGAAAAACAAGATGACGGTGGGCAAAAGCCATAGCAGGAAGCCGACAAGGTAAGGAGGGGCTTCCTCTGTCAATAAAGGGATCCAGGTATAAAGGGGGAAGATGGCAAGCAGGAACGCGAATCCCAAGCCGAGCAAAGCGGCTGATTCCACGGCCAGAGCGAGGTCTCCGGGGCTGGCCTCCACACCGGGCAGGAGCCAACCGGCGAGCAGAATAAAAGGCATGGCCAGGGTTTGATAGATCAAGAAGCGAATAGCCCCACGAGTTGCAGGGTGAGATGGCGATGTGAGCATAGGTACGGCCAGGAGAACAGCGATCTCGATGAACATGGCCGCGTAGAGGAAGGGTTCAACGGCCAGGGATGCAATCAGGAGGGCGGTGATGGCCAGGCCAAAGGGAATCAGCCGTTGGCCCATAGCAGCGGCCCGCGCGCCGAAGAACCAGATGGCGACCAGGCCGTAAATCAGAGGCAGGAGAGGTTGTTTCTCCGGCGAGAGCACGAGTCGACGCCCCAGGAAATCCAACGCCGGCGCAATCTTGAATGACCAGGGTCCGATGCGCAATGCCAGGTCGATGGGGATAAAGGTCGCTACTCCGGCCAGGAGTAATGCGAACGTTCCTCCCAAGGTGGCAATATTCCTGAGACGGCGTAGCAGCCAGAACAGGCCAGAGGCGCCCAAAGGCAAGAGTATCCAGATCACCGGAGCGTTCATCAAACCTCCCCTTTCTCCTGTGAGCGCGTCGTGATGATCAGGTACGAGCCGATAACTGCTAAGCCGAGGTTGATCCCTGCAAGCAGCGCGGCGACTAAGATGGAGTTCTCCAGCGCCGCATAGAGGATTTCGAAGCCAGCCAGGACGGTGAGCAGGCCAATGGTCACGCGCAGAGGGCGCGCTGTGACCCCCAGGTGGAGGAGACCCATCCCCATAAGAAGCAAACTGCCTGTGACTTCTATCTGGCCAATGCCCGGGAACAGGGCTGCGGTTGAGGGGGTCACTGCCACGACGGTCAGGGCGACCAACCCTGCCATGAACAAGTGGAAAAGACGACCTTGAGGTAGGGCCTGTCCCTCGGTTTCCTCATGTCGTTCGTCCCGACCCATCCCCATATATGCACTTCCCAGTAACGCGCTTGCCATCCATCCGGTGACCAGTTTAACCGCCGCCATGGCGAGAGGCCAGTGGAGCAGCACCAGACCAAACACGCCCAGGTATTGGGTGGCCAGGAAACCAAGCCTCCAGCGAGGGCCTCGACCGAGGAGGATACCAGGGGCTGTAACGAACAGAAGTGCAAGGGAAAACCAGGCGATGAAGGCGTTCATAAGAAGGGTTTATTGGCCTCCCCGGCTTAGAAGAGAAATGAAGAGAGTTAGAAAGAGCAATGTCCATAAAATGCCGCCCTCTCCCTCCAGGACGCGGGCGGCAAGGTTGCCAATGGCTCTTATCAGGCGATAGAGACCTCCCAGGACGCGGTAGAGTCCATCCAGCCAGGGACGATTCGTGGGGCGTACCCAATGGGCTCGGGGTTGCAGGAAGGAAAGGCGCGAACCAGGCCAGGTAATGCCGAGTGCGAGGAGTGTGGCAGTAAGGCCAACCCACCAATGTCCTATCATGCGAGCGCCTTCCCAACCCCAAAGCCCCAGCGAGAGGTGAAGGATGACAGGGAGCAGGACGCCGGTTGGATAGACCACCTGTCCTCCTGGTGGCAGGGAGGAGGGAAAGGTGGTCCTGGCACGTTGCACATGTCGGAGGTAGCCAGCGAGGACAAACGCCTGGACTACGATGAGGAACGGCCAGAAAAAGAAAGGCAGAGTTGTGTTCTGCCACGCGGCCGCGGTGGGGGAGAAAGGCAACGCGGATAATCCCCAGATGCCGCCAATGAGAAGGGAGTATCTAGGCAAGGGATGCTGTGACGAGTGAAGGAAGAGAGCGCCACCGCTCAGCAGCAGAGCGCATCCCCACCCGATTGCTCCCAGGGGCGAGCCCCCTAAAGCAGCAATAGTAGCCAGGGCGGCCGTGCTGATCATCAAGTAGGGGCGCCCGATGAGTTCGTTTGGAGCACGTAACCAGTTCCAGCCGCCATACAGCGCCGCCAGTGTGACCAGGGCGATTAGCAAGGGGTTGAGCGGTGTAAGAAGAAGGCTTTCCGGAGAAATGCGTGCCAGCAGGATCAGGCTGGATGCCGCAGAGACCAGGCGTAAGGTGGTGCCGAATCCGCGTCGCAGAGCCGATTCTGGCGTGTAGGGCAGGTGGAGCGGCAATACCCCCAGGCGCAAACCGGCGGCCAAAAGCAGGTAAATCCCCGCTTTACTCGTCATCGAGTGGAAGGCCGGAGGAGCGCCGGACGCGATATTGACCACGTTTGCCCAGAGCAAGGCAACGATACCGAGGGCTTTGGCAGCAAAAGCGGTCACCGCATTCTCGCTGAGGTGAGGCTCATCCACAGAGCGCAGCACTGTGACCAGTTCGACCAGGTCCAGCGCAGCCCACGCCAAAACCAATGTGACGGGGTTATCGGCCAAAACGGCCAGCAAGCCCAGGGTGCTCAGCATGATGGCACCGGCCCACGCCAGAGGGTGGGGGAAATTGCCGCGCGCCACGGCGGTCAGGATCACACCCAAGAGCAGGGTGGCCAGACTGATCGCGTAAGGCCAGGAGACAGCATCTACCAGGAAAGTTGGGGAATCGGGGAAAAGCGAGACCGGCCTCCACAGGGGCAAACGGAGAGTGATGGGTATGCGGGAATGCCACAGCAAGATGCTCAGCCAGGTTACCAGGACGCCACCCGCCGCGACCAGCCAGGGAAAACGAAAGACAGGCCGTATCCCGCGCAAAAGCAGAAGCGCCAGGGCCGTCAACGTCAGAAGGACAATGGGAAGAAGAATAAACATATCAGTTACATGGTAATTTTATCAGGTTTGAACGTCCTGGGTGTAAAATTCTCTTCGAGATGTCATCGCCGAGTCGCGCATCGCACATTCTCCACCGGAGCATCGTGCTGAGAAGCGCCATCCTACTGCTCTTATTCTTGTCAACAGCCTGCCACCCCAAGGTGAGCAGTGAGGGAGGCGACCTCGCAGCAGCCTTGCCAACCCCCACTCCCTTCCAGCCAAGGGCCGGCCTTGTCGAGCCTGTATTCGATTGGTCGCCCCTTCCTTCACCCACGCCGGCGCCGACCTCCACGCTGGGGATTACTATCGAGGGTGGACAGTATCCCACTCCACCGGCTGCCCTGGCGACCTCCTTTGCCCTCTCCCCTTACTCTCCTCCCCCTGGAATCAACCCTCTGACCGGCCTCCCTCCCGCCGACCCGGCGCTGTTGGCGCGTCGCCCCATGGCGATTAAGGTGACCAATTACCCCCGCTACGTGCGCCCACAATCGGGGCTGACGCGAGCGGATGTGGTCTTCGAGTACTACATCGAGGCCGGCCTGACGCGTTTCATCGCCGTTTTCTACGGGCAGGACGCGGAACGCGTCGGTCCGGTGCGTTCCGGTCGGTTCTTCGATGAGCACGTCGCACGCATGTATCAGGCGTATCTGGTCTTCAAGTATGCAGATAAGCGCGTCTTCGATTACTTGAAGGAGAGCGACCTGGCCGATTTCCTGGTCGTGCCGGGGATCTCTGCCTGTCCGCCCTTCCGCGTGGGGAAACAGGAGCGCGATACGTACAACAACATCTTCTTTGATACCACGGCGTTCGGCGAATGCCTGGAGCGCGCCGGCAAAGACAATTCTCCGCCCGACCTGCGGAACGGTTATTTTTACGCTCTGCCACCGTTTTCGTGGCCACCCGCCGAGCGGGTGTATCTGCGCTTCTCTGCCGATGATTACTCGTACTGGCAATACGATAGCGAACAGCACCATTACGTGCGTTACCAGGAGACGGTCAGCACACGAGACGGGAAAACCGCTTCCTACGACCTCCTGACCGACGCCCTGACCGGCGAACCGGTGACGGCGGATAACGTGGTCGTCCTGTTCGTGCCCTACACGTTTGCCAATCAATTCGATGAGGAAGATGAGGTCTATCACGTTGACCTGTACGACGCCGGCGGGGCATACGTCTTCCGGGAAGGAGTGGCCATCCAGGCCGTCTGGTGGCGGCTCAACCGCGATCAACCGCTCGTCCTCACCGACCCGAACGGGGCTTTAATCCCGCTGCGCCCCGGCAACACGTTCTATGAGGTGATCGGGGAATCTTCAGCCTACTGGCAGGAAGGGAACACCTGGCGTTTTGAATTTGAGACACCGTGAAAGAAAGAACGGGGGCCCGTAGTACAATAAGCACCATGATGGAGGTTGTGTGAGCCCCCCTGAATTCCGCATCGAGCGCGATTCGCTTGGCGAGGTGCACGTTCCGGCGAATGCTCTCTACGGCGCGCAAACGCAGCGCGCGGTGGAGAATTTTCCCATCTCCGGCCTGCGCCCCTGGCGGGCGTTCATCTGGAGCGTGGGCGTGATCAAGCGCGCCGCCGCCGAAGTGAACCGCGATCTGGGACTGCTCGATCCGCAACGGGCACAGGCCATCGCCCAGGCCGCTCAGGAGGTCGTCGAGGGTCGCTGGGATGACCAGTTCGTGGTGGACCCCTTCCAGGCCGGCGCAGGGACCAGCCACCACATGAACGCCAACGAGGTGATTGCCAATCGCGCCACGCAACTCCTCGGCGGAGCGTTGGGGGAATATCGTGTCCACCCCAACGACCATGTGAACATGGCGCAATCCACCAACGACGTCATCCCAACGGCCATCCGTCTGGGGTGCCTGTGGCGTCTGAACGAACTGCTCGCCGCTCTGGATGACCTGGCAACGGCGCTGGAGGAAAAGGCCGTCGAATTCGACGACGTGCTCAAATCGGGGCGCACCCATCTGCAAGATGCCGTTCCCATCCGCCTGGGGCAGGAGTTCGGCGCATATGCCAAAGCGGTGCGCCGGGATGCCGAACGCATCGAGCGCGCTGCGGAGGGTTTGCGGCGTCTGGGCATCGGCGGGACGGCGGTCGGCAGCGGCCTGAACGCCCATCCGGAGTTTCATCGGCGCATGGTGCAACGGCTCTCCGAACTGACCGGCCTGCACCTGTACGAATCCGATAACCTCTTCGAATCCATGCAATCCCTGGCCGACGCGGTGGACTTCTCCGCCGCGTTGCGTACCCTGGCGCTGACCCTGATTCGCATCGCCAACGACCTGCGCCTGCTGGCCTCCGGCCCGGCGACCGGCCTGGACGAAATTCGTCTCCCCGCCGTGCAACCCGGCTCCTCCATCATGCCGGGGAAGGTCAATCCCGTCATGGCCGAGATGCTCAATCAGGCCATGTTCCACGTCGTGGGCTGCGATACCACGGTCGCTCTGGCGGCCCAGGCCGGGCAACTGGAATTGAACGTGATGATGCCCGTCATTGCGCATAATCTGTTCGAGATGATGCAGGTTATGATCGGTGCAGTGAGCGCGTTCACCGAACGCGCCGTGCGCGGCGTCCGCGCCAACCGGGAGAAAGCGGCGGCGTGGCTGGAGAGGAACGCCATCCTGATCACTGTGCTCAATCCGCTGATCGGCTACGAACAGGGTGCGGCGCTGGTGAAGGAGGCCCGGGCGCGAGATATCTCCGTCCGGGCGCTGGCGCTGGAGAAAGCGCGCGCCGGAGCACTCCGCCACCTGCACGAAGACCGCCCTGTGACCGAGGCGGAAATATCGGCGGCTTTTGCCGACCTGCGGCGTATGACCCAGGGAGGGCTTCCTCCGGAGTAACCTCCGACCTCGTCCCCGGCATCTTACCGCACGACAGGAGGAACGATGACCTTCGATCCGAGTTCCCTGAGCAATCTCATGTTGATTCTGACCGGCTTCGGCGGGGCGTTTCTGGTCGCGCTTTGGGTCAGCCTGGTCATCTGGACATATCGCGATATCCGCGCCCGCGCCCGTGACCCGCTCGTACACGTCCTTTCGGCGCTCCTTGTGGCGGTGCTCAATCTGCCCGGCATCCTCGTCTATCTCATCCTGCGCCCGCCGCGCACGCTGGAAGAGGAATATCAGCGCACGCTGGAAGAGGAAGCCCTCTTGCAGGCACTGGAGGAGATGCCGCTCTGCCCGGGCTGCGAGCGCCGCGTGAAAGAGGATTGGATCGTCTGTCCGCATTGCCACACGAAGTTGCGAAAAGTCTGCCACAAGTGCGGCAAACTGATGGAATTGCCGTGGAACATCTGTCCCTACTGCGGCGAACCGGAGCCGGGGGTGCGTCGCGAGGGGATCAGCATGGATGAAGCCCTGCGAGAGTTGGGACTTGGAGATGAGGGGCGTGAGGAGACGGCGTAGGGCGATAGAGAAGGAGAGAATGATGAGCCGCTTGACGTTACGCCTTCCCGATTCCCTGCACCGACAGTTGGAGGCGCTTGCCAGGAGCGAGTCGGTGTCGTTGAATCAATACATTGTCTACGCTCTGACGCGTCAGGTCGCCCAGGCTTACGCCGTCCAGGCTTTGCCGGAGAAGACGATTGTGGGGCAGCGCGCGGCCTATACCGCCCTCTTGCAGAATCTCGGCCGGGCCTCCTTCGAGGAGATCCGGCAGGTGCTGGATGAGCGCGAGGAGGTCGAGCCGGAGCGCGGCCTCACGCCGGAGGTGCTCGATCAATTGAAAAAGCGCGTGCGCCAGCAGGGGACATCGTGAAGATCGAATCCATCACGCTGACTCATCTGCGGATGCCCCTCGTCTCCCCCTTCGAGACTTCCTTCGGACGCATCCGCGAGCGGGAGTGCATCCTGGTCACGATTCGCTCCGAAGGCCTGACCGGCTACGGCGAATGCGTCGCCGACCGCGACCCGGGCTACGCCTACGAGACCTCCGGCACGGCCTGGCACATCTTGAAGGATTTCATCCTGCCGGCCATCCTCGGCCAGGACGTGGCCGACGCGGCGGATTTCCGCCGGCGCGTGCTTCACATTCGCGGTCATCCGATGGCGAAGGCGGGGGTGGAGATGGCGCTCTGGGACCTGCTCGGGAAGCGCGCCGGGAAGTCGCTGCGCGAGTTGCTCGGCGGAGAGCGGGAGCGCGTGTTGGTGGGGGTTTCGGTCGGGTTGCAGGAATCCCCCGAAGTCCTGGTGCGAACCGTGGAGTCGTACCTCGCTCAGGGGTACGCCCGGGTGAAGATTAAGATCAAGCCGGGGCGCGATGTGGCGGATGCGTCCGCCGTCCGCCGTGCGTTCCCCGATCTCAAACTCCAGGTGGACGCCAACTCGGCCTACACGCTGGAGACGGCGCAGGCTCTGAAGCCGCTCGATGACCTGAATCTCCTGCTCATCGAACAGCCCCTCGCCGAAGACGACCTGTGGGACCATCACCTTCTGCAAAAGGAGTTCCGCACGCCGCTTTGCCTGGACGAGAGCATTCTCTCCGTCCGTCACGCCCGTCAGGCGTTGGAGATGGGTGCCTGCCGCGTGATCAACATCAAGGCCGGGCGCGTCGGCGGCCTGAGCGAGGCCGTGGCGATCCATGACCTGTGCCGGGCGCGCGGTGTGCCGGTCTGGTGTGGGGGGATGCTGGAGACGGGCGTCGGGCGCGCCGCGAACCTGGCGCTGGCCTCCCTGCCGGGCTTCGCCCTCCCCGGCGACATCTCCGCCTCCGACCGCTACTACGCCCAGGACATCACGAACGAACGCTTCACCCTGAACCCCGATAGCACGATTGACGTCCCGAACGCCCCCGGCCTGGGCGTGACCCTCGACCGCGCCGCCGTGAAGCGCTTCACGCTGGCGGAGCACAAGGTCTGAGTGCTGTCTGGGAGGAAAGTGTGAAACAAGCAGGGCTTACGCGCATTTTTCATGTGGGACAGCCTTTCCGGGCTGTCCGGACAGGCTAGATGGCCTGTCCTACTCAACTGCATAACTTCCGACAAAAAAAGCGGGAGCAAAGGTGCTCCCGCCGGACGGTTAAATCGGAGAATTACGAGGCAGCCTGTTGTCCTTGCTGCGCGGCCTGCAAAGCGGCAAGGCGTTTCATCAAGCGGCTTTTACGGCGCGCCGCGTTGCGCTTGTGAATGGAACCTTTCTGCGCAGCCTTATCCAGTCGTTTGACGGCCAGGCGGACCGCCTCGATCGCCTCCTCGAGATTTTGAGCCTCCATAGCCAGGCGGGCGCGCTTGATGGCCTTGCGCGCCGAGCCACGGTAAATGCGATTGCGCAGACGACGTTTCTCGTTTTGGCGGTTGCGTTTGATTTGCGAGCGAATGTTAGCCAAGGGTCTTCCTCCAAATGAATCATTGCTGATGACAGGGCGATATTCTAACCGAGGGGGATAATTTTGTCCAGGCAGCGACGCAAGGGCTCCTCCTCATCTCGTTCTGGACTACGGCGCGGCCATGACAAGTGTGAAGTAGCCTCGCAGGTCGCTCTCGGCGAAATAGGCATAGGCAATGCCAAACTCGGTTACAGAAGCGTTCAGCAAATCGGCGCGGTGTTGTGCATCCGCCACCCACCAATCGAAAGCCGCCTGGGCATCTCCACCGTACTCGGGGGGTTGGGCGTAGATGTCCTCAACGACCAGCGAAGCCGAGTACCCTTGTGCAGCGACCCGATCTGCAGGAGAACTGTTATCTGAGCCGGTGTGGCTGAGATAGTTGTTGCAGGCCATGTCAATGCTATGCTCTTTCGCCGCGGCAGCGAGTTGCTCATTCCAGGTCAATGTGGAGAGTCCGTTCTGGGTACGGAAATCGTTGACCAGCGTTCGCAATTGGGTGACAAAATCCGCGTTCTCCGTATAGGCACACGGCGGGTTGCTCTCGCCCCCACCGGCCTGGGGTGTAGCGGTCGGCCCGGAAGGTACCGGCGTGAATGTAGGAGTCGGGGTGATGGTGGGGGGGATGGGGGTGACCAGGTTGACGGGGATGACCAGCACCTCCCCGACGAAGATGTCGTTAGGATTGTCGAGGTTATTTTCTTCAACAATCGCATCCACCGTGCTGTTGAACTTGTTCGCGATGCCGGCCAGGGTATCCCCCGGTAGGACTTTGTACTCAACCGTTGTCCCACGCGGCAAGTCGGGGGGAATGGGAGTTGCCGTGGGCAGTTCCATGCCGGGGTTGGGAACGAGGATTTCTTCACCCACGTACACGATACCGCCCCGCTCGTCAACTGCCGGGTTCAACATGAGCAAGAGCAAGATGCCGTTCTCGCCCAGGTTGAATTTCTCGGCGATCAACGCCAGCGAATCGCCTTCCTCGACGACATAAGTAAACGGCGCTGAAGGCGTCGGTGTGAACGTTTCGGTCGGAGTAAGGGTAACGGTAGGTGTCAACGTCGGAGAGGGTGTGAGTGTGGGGGTGAACGTCATCGTGGGCGTCGGGGTATCGGTTGCGAAGAGGGCGATGGAGGGTTTGTTCGGGCCGGTCAACCAGACGACCAGGACAATGATTCCAACGACCACCAGCAAGACTGCCAGCGCACCGGCGATGAGCGGCCCCCGCTGCTGGCGTTTGCGGTAACTTTCAATAACGCTGGATGTGGAACTTTTCGCCGACATAGCCGATTCCTTTTGTACTTGATGCTATCCCATATCTGCCGAAGCCCGAGAGCAAGGCAGGCAACCCAAGGATACCCGGTATCCTGAGGCAATTCTACCTGAACTTTAGCGATTAAGCGAGGCGGCAGATCGGTTCCTGCGCGGAGTTTGGGGTGTCATAACACTTGCCTGCCGATTTGCTACAAATAGCGTTTCAGGAACTGACCGGTATACGAGCGAGGGTTGCGGCAGATGTCCTCCGGCGTGCCCTCGGCAATGACCTCGCCGCCGCGCTCGCCACCTTCCGGCCCCAGGTCAATAATCCAATCCGCGCTCTTCACAATATCCGGATTGTGTTCGATGATCAGGACAGTGTTCCCCGCATCCACCAGGCGCTGGAGGACCTCGATCAGGCGGTGGACATCGGCGGCGTGCAGGCCGACGGAGGGTTCGTCAAGCACGTAGAGGGTGCGTCCGGTGGCGCGTTTGGAGAGTTCACGTGCAAGTTTGACGCGTTGCGCCTCGCCGCCGGAGAGAGTCGGCGCGGGCTGCCCGATACGGATGTAGCCCAGCCCCACATCCCGTAGAGTCTCCAGTCGCCTGACCATGCGCGGGAAGGCGGCGAAGACTTCCAGGGCAGTGTCCACCGTCATATCCAGGACATCGGCGATGTTGTAACCCTTGAAGCGTACCTGGAGCGTTTCGCGGTTAAAGCGCTTACCATGGCAAACGTCACATGGGATGTAAACATCCGGCAGAAACTGCATTTCAATCCGCAACTGTCCCTGACCCTGACAGGCCTCGCACCTCCCACCGTGGACGTTGAAGGAGAAGCGCCCGGGCTTGTAACCACGCATTTTGCTCTCCGGTAACTGAGCAAAAAGTTTCCGCACTTCGTCGAAGAGGCCGGTATAAGTGCCGGGATTGGAGCGCGGTGTGCGTCCGATGGGGGACTGGTCAATGTTGATGACCTTGTCAATGTGCTCGATGCCTTCAATGCGGTCGTGCGGTCCGGGTTGGGTCCGGGCGTGCATCAGTTTCTGTGCCAGGGCGTTGTAAAGCACGTCCACCATCAACGTGGATTTCCCCGAGCCGGAGACACCCGTGATGCAGACGAACATCCCCAGCGGGATACGCACGGTGATGTTCTTCAGGTTGTTCGCCCGCGCGCCGACGATGGTCAGGGCTTTCCCGTTTCCGGTGCGGCGCTTTGGGGGCAGGGGAACGCGCCTCTTGCCGGAGAGGTAGGCGCCGGTCAGGGAATCGGGACATTTGAGGATTTGCTCCACCGGCCCCTGGCAGACAACGCGACCGCCATGTTCACCCGCTCCGGGGCCGAGGTCAATCACCCAGTCCGCCGTGCGGATAGTCGCCTCATCGTGTTCGACGACGAGGACGGTGTTGCCGAGGTCACGCAGCCCCTTGAGCGTGTTCAGAAGCCGGTCGTTATCGCGTGGGTGAAGGCCAATGGATGGCTCGTCCAGGACGTAAAGCACACCGACCAGACGAGAGCCGATTTGTGTCGCCAGACGGATGCGTTGCGCCTCGCCACCGGAGAGTGTAGAGGCGGAGCGGCTGAGGGTCAGGTAGTCCAGACCGACATCCACCAGAAAATTCAGGCGCTCGTGGATCTCTTTCAGGATGCGCTCGGCGATGGCACGTTGACGGGCGGTGAGAGGGGATTTCGTTCCGCTCAGTTTCTTGATCCATTTCAGCGTGCGCGCTACCGGCCAATCTGTGACCTGCATGATATTCACACCGTCCACGGTCACGGCGAGGGCTTCCGGGCGCAGGCGGGCGCCGTTGCAGGATGGGCAGGGACGGTTGGACATGAATTCGCCGATTTTGGCGCGAATGTAGTCAGAGTGCGTCTCACGGTAACGCCGCTCCAGGTTGGTAATCACGCCCTCGAACTCGCGGTCGAAGACCCACTCGTGGCCTTTGGCACTACGGTATTTCACCGGGATGCGTCTTCCGCGCGTACCGTAGAGGACGATTTCGAGTTTCTCTTTGGGCAGGGAGCGCACCGGCGCATGCAGGTCGATATCGAAGTGGCGCGCCGCGGCTTCCAGAGTTTGCCAGTAATAACCGCCCTCTGCTTTGGGCCCTCTCCATTCGGGGACGGCAATGGCCCCCTCCGCGAGGGAGAGATCGGGATCGGGAATCAAAAGATTGGGGTCGATTTCCAGTTTGCTCCCCAGCCCCTGGCATTCCGGGCAGGCACCGTGAGGGGTGTTAAAGGAAAAAGTGCGTGGCTCGATTTCCGGGATGCTTACGCCATGTTCGGGACAGGCGAGGTGCTCCGAAAAGTAGATATCGCGCCCTTCCTCGCCCTCGTCCCTGGGAAGGACGGCCACCGTCAGGTAGCCTTCGCCGAACTTGAGCGCCGTCTCGACCGAGTCCGTCAGGCGGGTACGGGCTGCCCGGGCCTCTTCGGCCTCCTCGTAACGACGCACGATCAGGCGGTCTACCACGGCCTCGATGGTGTGCTGTTTGTAACGGTCCAGCGTGATTTCTTCATCCAGCGAGCGGACCTCGCCATCCACACGGGCGCGAACGAAACCCGCTTTTCGGATTTCCTCGAAGATGGCCTGGTAAGTGCCCTTGCGTCCGCGCACCAGAGGGGCAAGGAGAAGGATGCGGCTACCCTCCGGGAGGGCTTCGATCTGGTCTACGATTTCCTGGGCGGATTGCTTTACCACCTCGCGCCCGCAGACCGGGCAGTGCGGTACACCCACACGGGCGAAGAGCAACCGCAGGTAATCGTAGATTTCGGTCACCGTGCCGACCGTGGAACGGGGATTGTGCGAGGTGGATTTCTGGTCAATCGAGACGGCAGGGGAGAGGCCTTCAATGTAATCCACATCGGGCTTGTCCATCTGGCCGATGAACTGCCGGGCGTAGGCCGAGAGTGATTCTACGTAGCGACGCTGCCCTTCGGCGAAGATGGTGTCGAAAGCCAGCGAGGACTTGCCCGACCCCGACAGGCCGGTGATGACCACCAGTTTCTCGCGAGGGATCTCGACGGTGATGTTCTTCAAGTTGTGGACGCGCGCGCCCACGACGCGAATGACGTTTGCGGGCATAGTTCTCCGGAATTTCTACCGATATTATAGTACATTTGTTCCATTCTTGGCTTTGAGACGTGAAGGTGAGCAAGTATTAAGTATACCTCCCTGTGGACGCATCGATGGAGACGTACTTCATGGTTTTGCGGGCACTTTAAACACTTGCCTTCTCTCCCAAATCGGGTTATTATGGGGAGCGAATTTGGGGCCAGATGAGCGGCCTCAAGACCATTCCTA
>RFJH01000119.1 GCA_003694975.1 Anaerolineae bacterium
CCCCCCACCAAGAAGCCCTACACCGGCCCCCCGCTCATCGTATTCGCCTCCAACCGCGGCGGTAACCCTCAGGCAACCGAACTCTATCTGATTGACCCCCAAAGCGGCGAGATCACCCCCCTGAACACAGGGGTAGAGACCGCCGTGCTGCCCAGTTGGTCTCCTGATGGAAGCACCATCGCCTTCGCTCAGGCCCTCAAATGGCACATCTACACCGTGAGCGCCGATGGCTCCGACCTGTTCCAGGTGACCGATTTCAGCAGCAACAATCCGGATTGGGCGCCGGACGGCTCACGCCTGGTCTTCCAATCCGACGCCCGCAACGAGCCGAAAGACACCCCCGATATCTACCTGATCGACCCCAACGGGGAGAACCTGACGGAAATCCTGGACGACCCGGAGCCGGCCGATTTCAGCCCCCGCTGGTCACCGGACGGCAGCCGCATCCTCTTCGTCTCGAACCGCAACGGACCTTACAGCATCTTCCTGATGGACCCCGACGGCGCAAACATCGAGGAGGTCATCCCCGGCGGCAAGTCGCCGGTCACGTATGGTGCCTGGTCGCCCGATGGGGAACGCATCGCCTTCGTCTACGGTAGCGGCTCACGAGCCGAGATTTACATCGTGGATAAGAACGGCGATCCCGATACGGCCGTCCGCCTGACCAAAGACGACTTCCAGGATTCCCACCCTTCCTGGTCGCCCGACGGCTCTCAACTGGTCTTCGCCTCGAACCGCAGCGGGAACTGGGACCTGTGGCTGATCAACGCCGATGGCAGCGACTTGCGCCAATTGACGGATGACGAGTACTACGATGGCGATCCCGATTGGGGACCGTAACGAGTCCGTCCAAAGTGAAAAAGCGTAGCGGGGACGAAGAATTTCAGGCGTGAGCGAGGGTCCGTTGCCCGCCGAACCCTCGCTCACCCTGCCCATCAGGTGAGAGGAAGGGGCAATCTCATCTCCAACCGGAATCCCCCTTCGGGAGTGGGGCCGGCGTAAAAACGTCCACCCAGGGATTCCGCCCGCTCCTGCAGCCCGTGCAAGCCAAAGCCACGCTCCGATGAGGAGGGAGAGGGGGATCTCAGAGGCTCCGGCGAAGGACCGTTTTCCACCTCCAGGATCACCTCGGTCGTCTCATAACGCAGGGAGACCGCGATGCGCTTTGCTTCGGGTGCGTGACGCTGCACATTGGTCAGCCCTTCTTGCAACGCGCGATACAGCGTCAGAGAGACACTTTCCTGGATCGGACGCGGCTGCCCGTCAACCTGCCACGCCACTTCGCGCCCCAGGCGGCGGGCGAAGTCCTCGATCAACTGGTGCAGCGCCTCGGGCAGAGAAAGCCGCTCCAGGGGAGGAGGGCGCAGCGCCCGAATCGCCCGCCAGACTTCCACCTGGGCGCCATCGCTCAAACGGCGCGCCATCCCCAGAGCCTGCTCCCGCTCCGCCCCGCGCTCCGGCGGCAACTGGCGCAACAACTCCAGTTGCACGCTCAAGGCCGTCAGCGTGTGTCCCAGCGTATCGTGAATTTCGTGTGCCAGGCGGACACGCTCCTGAGCAACGGCCAGCGACTCCGCCTGAGCCGTGTAATCCTGTAACCGGCGATAGGCTTCCTCCAGTTCCCCGGTCAGTGCTTCGGCGCGCTCGCGCTCTTCCCACAGGCGAACGACCAGTTCCGCCAGGCCGCTCACCAGGAGATAGAGGGGCAGGCTCTCAAGAAAAGACGGCACGGCCTCCGACCAGCCAAGCAGAACCACCCAGGCGAACAGCATTTCAGCCGCCAGGGCGCAAAGCCAGGTCACCGCCCAGCGGCGACTGTGGAACAGCGCCAGCGAGAGGTACTCATCGAAGGCGGCCAGGTAGAAATACACGACCGCCCGACCGCGCAGAAGGAAGAAGAAGACGATAGGCCAGGAGGCACTCAAGAGGGGATATTGCCAGTGTACCTTTGCCCCCGCGCCGCGCGGCAGGGAGAGTCCGCGCGGGGTGAGGAAGATGTACCCCCCGGCCAGGGACAAAGAGAGCGCGGCGAAGAAGAGAAGAGGGCCGGTCGTCAGGGGCGGTTCGAGGGTCAGGGCATAGAAAAGGAAAAGGGCGAGGAAGAGAATCGCCATCCCCCAGGCGAAGAAACGCGTCTCGCGCCGGGAGACTTCGGAGGGCGTCTTGAGGCGGCGCGTATCACTCACGCAACAATCCCCATTCCACCGCCAGGCGCGCCGCGTGTGCCCGGTCACGGGCGCCCAGTTTCGCCAGGATGTGACTGACGTGATTCTTGGCCGTCCCCTCGGTGATGTGCAAACGTCCGGCGATTTCGGCATTGGAGGCCCCCTCGGCCAGGAGAGCGAGCACCTGATGTTCGCGTGGCGTCAGGCGTTCGTGGAAACGCACATCCTTCGCCCCCTCTTGCAGGTGAGCAATGACACGCCCGGTCACGGCGGGGTCGATCACGGCCTCTCCGGCCATCACAGCGCGGAGAGCCTGGAGAAGGCGTTCCGAATCAATGCGCTTGAGCAGGTAACCGCACGCGCCGGCGCGCAGCCCCTCGATGACGTACTCATCATGGGGGAACGTGCTCAGGAGCAAGACGCGCACCTGAGGGCAGCGGGCACGCAGTTCGCGCGTCACGGCCACGCCGTTCATGCCGGGCATGCGCACATCCAGGAGGAGGATATCGGGGGTGTACTCTTCGGCAATGTGCAGGGCTGCGCGCCCATCGCCCCCTTCGGCCACGACATCGACATCCGGCATCAAGGACAGCAACGCCGCCAGCCCCTCCCGGATGAGAGCCTCATCATCCACCACCGCAACTCGAATCACCAACAGCCCTCCCGCTCGCGTTCCCGAACATACTGTACAATATCCCTTCGCGCCTGTCAAGCGTCTCTTTTCAAATAAAAGACACCCGACGGAAAACCGTCGGGCGCTCTACAATTGAAGTCCGTCAACACCGCGCCGAAGCCTGCCCTCGGCGATCTCGCGGTTTTATCGAAGAAGCAACCGGCGGAAACGGTGATCAGGTCCGTCCTGCCAGACCTTAATCACACTGTTCTTATCATGCCCGCGGCTCCGCGAGGACAGGCGAAGTGCGGTTTGCCCTATATAGGCCGAGAAGCACCGCCGCGAAGTACGCGAGATAAGCCAGCACCTCGCTCAACGAGGGGTTGCCATTGTAGCCAAAAAGCGCCTTGAGCATCTGTCCCAGTGTGGAATTCTCGTCCAGGATGGGATTGAGGTCCCACACGTGCTCTACCAGCGGGGGAATCCAGCCAACCTCGTTGAACTCATGCACGCCGTGGGCTACCAGACCGGCAGCGAAGAGCAGGAGAAGCGCGCCGGTAACCCAAAAGAAACGACGCATGTCCAGGCGAGCAGTGGTCGTAAAAAACGACCAGGCGATCAAAACCGCCGTAGCCAGGCCAAGCGACGTGCCGACCAGAGCATCCGAGGCAGGGGACTCTGCAGCAAAGATTGCTGCGACCAGGAAGAGAGCCAACTCAACCCCTTCTCGAACCACAGCCAGGAACGCCAGGGCAAAGAGTCCCCGCCGTCCTGTAACCAAAGCCTGACGTACATCCTCTTCCAGACGCCCCCGAATGGTCTGCGCCTGGCGCCCCATCCAGAAAATCATCCAGGTCAGGATGGCGGCGGCGAGAAACATGGTAACCCCTTCAAAAATTTCCTCAGCACGTCCTTCCAGTCGTACGCCCAGCATGAGAAGCAAAACCGCGACCACTACACTGGCCACCGAAGCACTCCCAACGCCGGCCCATACGACGGGCTTCAACTCTGTACGACGGACCTGGCGCAGGGCGCCAAGTACGATCCCAACGATCAACGCCGCTTCAAGTCCTTCACGTAGCGAAAGCAGGTAGGTTGAAAGCATCTGACCTCCTGGAGCGAATATAAGAAATTGGGTCTGATAACTCAATTGACAACCCAATTGTAACAGGGTGCAGCCACAAAAAACAGTGATTTTTGTCATATTTTTATCAAAAATTACGAAGCCTCCGCAGGCGAGATGGCCTTTAACACATCTCTAACGCCACTCTAACGCAATGCCTGCTCAACGTAAGCACAACTTTGTTATAATCATCATGCCTCTGATGAAACATCCGCTGTTTCTGCACATACCCGTAAGGATAGTAACCCATGATGCGATTTGACCGTTTCACCGAGCGCGCCCAGGAAGCGGCCCAACGCGCCGCCGAAATCATTCAGCGCTACGGACACAATCAGATAGATACCGAGCACATCCTCCTGGCGCTTATCGAACAGCCGGGGGGCGTCATTCCCCAAATCCTGGAGAAACTGAACATCAGTCCCCAGGCACTGATCGAACGCCTGGATGCCACGTTGCGCGCCAGCCCAAAGGCGAGCATCTTCGGCGGTGGCGCGGGACAGATTTTCATCACCCCGCGTGTGAAGCGCATTATTGACCTGGCAAACGGCGAGGCCAATCGCCTGAAAGACGAGTACATCTCCACAGAACACATCTTCCTCGCCATCCTGAGCGAGCGCAACACGCCCGCAGCGCGCATCCTGGAAAGCGCGGGGATCACCCGCGATCGAGTCTACGATGCCATTCAGGAAATCCGCGGCGGACAGCGCGTCACCGACCGCCAGGCAGAATCCCGTTACCGCACGCTGGAGAAATACTCCCGCGATCTGACCCAACTCGCCCGCGAGGGAAAACTTGATCCGGTCATCGGGCGCGATACCGAAATCTTGCGCCTGATCCAAATCCTCTCCCGCCGCACGAAGAACAACCCCGTCTTAATCGGCGAGGCCGGTGTGGGCAAGACGGCCATCGTGGAAGGCCTGGCACAGAAGATCGCCGATAACGACGTGCCCGAAATCCTGGCCGGCAAGCGCGTCGTCGCCCTCGACCTGGGCGCCATGATCGCCGGCTCCCGCTTCCGCGGCGAGTTCGAGGAGCGCCTGAAGGCGGCCATTGAGGAAGTACAGCGCTCCCAGGGCGAAATCATCTTGATGATTGACGAGTTACACACCGTGGTTGGCGCCGGAGCCGCCCAGGGCGCCATGGACGCCAGCAACATGCTCAAACCTGCCCTGGCGCGCGGCGAGTTGCAGTGCATCGGCGCGACCACGCTGGACGAATACCACAAGTACATCGAAAAAGACGCCGCGCTCGAACGTCGCTTCGCTCCCATCTACGTCGAAGAGCCGACCGTTGAAGAGACCATCGAGATGCTGCGCGGCCTGCGCGACCGCTACGAAGCGCATCACAAAGTGCACTTCTCCGATGAGGCCCTCGTCGCCGCGGCGCGCCTGGCCGACCGCTACGTCACCGACCGTCACCTCCCCGATAAGGCCATCGACCTGATCGATGAGGCCGCCGCCAAACTGCGCGTCGCCCTCTACTCCCTGCCTCCCGACCTGAAAGCCATGAAAAACGAAATCGAACGTCTGCGGGCGGAGGAAGAGCAGGCCGGTCTGGAACGCGAGTACGAGCGCGCCGCCCAGAAAAAGGCCGAACGCCTGCGCCTGGAAGCGGAGTTCAAAAAGAAGCGCGATGCGTGGGAAGCCGAACATCAACTTGACGAG
>RFJH01000120.1 GCA_003694975.1 Anaerolineae bacterium
TCCCGCAGACGCACACCGCCAGCGGCCAGCAGACCGCTGCTGAAGCCGCGGTCGCATTCTGGCTGGCGGTGAAAGAGCACGCCGAGGTCTTCAACGCCGGGAAAGTGCGCCTCTTCGACCGGTTGCTCCCCACCCTGCGCGGCATCGAGACGGGGGAAGACGGCTTCGAGCAGTGGGCGCGCCTGCGCCTCGGCTGCCGCCTGCCGCCGGAGGTCACGCCGAATGATTGGTATGCGATTTTGCGGCAGACTTCCGAAGTCTTCAAGACTTCGGAAGCCCTAGCCTCAATAACTCCACTCGGCCACCCCATCCCCGCCTGGCGCGGCGAGCGGAACAACCCACTGGTGCGTGCCTTTATGGGAGCGATCCGCGCCGCCGGAGGGAAGCCGGGCTTTGTGCTCAAAACCGGCACCGCGGACGTGAACCTCGTCGCCCCGGCGTGGGGCTGCCCGGCGGTGGTCTACGGGCCGGGAGATTCGAATCTAGATCACACGCCGGAGGAACGCATCTCGCTGGCGGAATACGCCCGCGCCGTGGAGGTGCTCAAAGGCGCGCTGGGACGCCTCACCTCGGCGCGCGCTACGGAAAGCGCGTAATCCACGACCATGCCCGGCAGGTCCACGCTGGTGAGCGGCACGGTGGTGTGGAACTCCATCGTGTGGTTGATTTCGTTGACCAGGTAGCCGCGTTCGGGGTCTTCGATGACATCTACGGCCAGCACACCGCCGCCTACGGCATGAGCAGCGCGCACGCACAGGTTGTTCAGTTCCGGCGTCACCGGGCAGACCTCGCCCACGCCGCCGCGCGCTGTGTTGGTAATCCAGTGAGGGGAGTGACGATAAATGGCGCACACGGTCTCATCGCCGATGACGAAGGCGCGAATATCCCTGCCGGGCTTCTCGATGAACTCTTGAATGTAAAAGATGGAATGTTGATAAGAACCTAAGGAGGCCTTGTGCTCGAGGACGGCTTCCGCCGCCTCGCGGTCGTTGAGTTTGGCGAGCAGTCGCCCCCAGGAGCCGACCACCGGCTTGAGTACCACGGGATAGCCCATCTCTTCGATGGCTCGCAGGGCGGATTGCGGCGTGAACGCCACGGCGGTGCGCGGTTGTGGGATTCCGGCGCGCGCCAGCGCCAGCGTGGTGGCCAGTTTATCGCCGCAGAGTTCGGCGACGCGCGCTCGATTGACCGTGGGGATGCCCCAGGATTCAAAGATGCGCAAAGCGTTCAGGCCGCGCCCGTAACTCAGGTTGCGCGCCAGCACCACGTCAATCCCCCGCCATTCCTCCGGACGATGGAGCGCGAAGGCGATCTCGCGGTCGTTCAGGCGGCGGTAAGGCACACCGCGCTTCTCCAGAGCGGCGAAAATCCACTTCTCCTCCACACGCAGGCGGGTGTATAACACGGCAACCGTCGGTAACGCAGACATGGCAACCTCCTTAAAATGCAAACCCGCCCTCCAGATGGCTTTCCTCGGAGGGCGGGCTGGGATTCCGTAGGGTCAGGTCACGTTGGCCGCGCACAAGAAGCCGAAAGCCATCCGGAGGGAGGCTTGCGGCTCTTCTTGGCGACGAAAGCGAACGTGAAGGACATCATCGGGCGTAAGTATATCACGAGTTTCACGCCTCGATCCCGGCGCGCGCGGCAAGCACCCCGCGCAGTTTGCTTTCAATCTCCGCGGCGCGCGCTTCGAGATCGGTCAGCGCGGCGCGCATCTCGGCGACGGCGGCCTCGTCCTTCAGCGCGCTCAGGTTGACGCGCACGTTGTAGGACGCGGCGGTCAGCGCGGCGCGCGCCATCGCCGCACCCGAAGCCGCGTCGGTGACCGCGTTCACGTTGCCCAGCGACGCGGCGCGCTCCGCCAGCGCCATGACCTCCACGGCCCGACGCGCCGTCTCCAGCGGGACGCGCGCCGCCCGTAGCGTGGCCTCCTGAATGGCCTGGGCGCGCGCCTTTTTCTCCTCATCCGTCCCTTTGGGGAGTTTGAAGGCCGCCATGACCGCCTCGAACGCGGCCGCGTCCTCCTCCACGGCGCGGGTCAGGTCGGCGCGCAGCAATTCGGCCTGCGCCAGGATGGCCTGCATTTCCTCTTCCACATCGGCGTACTTCTTCTTTCCAAGCGTCAGGCGCGCCATCATGGCGACCAGCGCGGCGCCCATCGCAGCCGCATACGCCGCCGCCGAACCCCCGCCCGGCGTGGGGGAAGCGGAAGCCAGGTCTTCGAGGAAATCGGGGGGAGAGGCCTCGGCCTGCGCGACGTGGAGGCGCGTCTCCAGCACCTGATCCTTCTCGAACTGGTCTAACTGCATGTACCAGACGGCGGCATCCACCAGGGCTTCCTGCGGGATCAGGCCGACCAACTCGCTGTGATGGATGGCGACGCCGTAACGCGCCGCCTCGCGACGGATGAACTCCACCACGCGGGCGACGGGCGTCTTGCGGTAATTCGTCAGGTTCATCGAGACCTGGGCGCGCCCCTCCACATGCAGCCCCAGCGCCTTGACATAGCGCAAGCCGCCGGAGGAATGTCGCACGGCGCGGGCGATCTTCTTCGCGATGCGCACGTCGTCCGTGGTCAGGTAGACGTTGAAGGCGATGAGGAAGTCTCGGGCGCCGATGACGGTCGCTCCGGCGGGGCCGACGCGTCGGGGGCCGAAATCCGGCTCACGGTCCGGGTTCGATCCGATTTCCTCTTTCAGGGCCTCGTACTCGCCGCGGCGGATGTTCTCCAGGTTCTTGCGCTCCGGGCGCGTCGCAGCGTACTCGTAGAGGTAGACCGGAATGCCCAGTTCCTCGCCGACGCGCCTGCCCAGTCGTCGCGCCATCGCCACGCAGTCATCCATCGTCACGCCCGAAAGCGGCACGAAAGGGACGACGTCGGTCGCGCCGATGCGCGGGTGTTCGCCGGTGTGCCTGTTCAGGTCAATCAGTTCCGCCGCCTTCTGGATGGCACGGAAGGCGGCTTCCTCCACCGCTTCGGGAGGGCCGGCGAAGGTCAGGACGGTGCGATTGTGATCCAGGTCGGAGGAGCGGTCGAGGAGATGAGCGCCCGGCACGGAGGTGATGGCCGCGGCGATGGCGTCCACCACTTCGGGGCGACGGGCTTCGGAGAAATTGGGAACGCATTCGACGAGTCGAGCCATGGGTATCGCCTTGTCTGATTATGTTGAGAAACGAAGCAACAGGTGGTATTATACCCTCTCGCCAGGCCGAAGCCGTTTTCTCTCCGGCCCCAGCAACCAGCGAATGGTGAATCGTATGCATGAAATCACCCTCAACCTGCACATGCACACACGTTACTCCGATGGCAGCGGAACCCATCGCGAGATCGCCCGCGCCGCCCTACGCGCCGGCCTGGACGCGGTCATCGTCACCGACCACAACGTCCTGGTGAAAGGCGTGGAGGGGTACTATCGAGAAAAGAACCGCCGCGTGCTGCTCCTCGTCGGCGAGGAGATTCACGATCAGGACCGCAAGCCGCAGAAGAATCACCTCCTCGTCTTCGGCACCGACCGCGAACTGGCCCCATTGGCGGACGATCCCCAGGGGTTGATCAACGCCGTGCGCGAGGCGGAAGGCCTGGCGTTTCTCGCCCATCCGGTGGACCCGGCCGCGCCGGCTTTCGGTGAGAGCGACATCTCCTGGGTGGACCGAGACGTGCAGGGCTACACCGGCATCGAACTGTGGAATGCCTTCAGCGAGTTCAAGACGGTGCTCAAAAGCAAACTCCACGCCCTGTTCTACGCCTACCTGCCACATCTCATCGCACGCGGCCCCCTGCCGGAAACGCTCCGCCTGTGGGACGAGTTGCTCGGCGACGGTCAGCGCGTGGTCGCGGTGGGCGGCTCGGACGCGCACGCCAACCGTTACCGCATGGGGCCGCTGAGCCGCGTCATCTTCCCCTACGAATTCCATTTCTCCACGGTGAACACCCATCTCCTGCTCCCGCGCCCGCTGAGCGGCGACCTCGCCACCGACCGACGCCTGGTCCTGGACGCTCTGCGCGCGGGGCGCGCCTTCATCGGGTACGACCTCCCCGCCCCCACGCGCGGCTTCCGCTTCACGGCCCAGGGTCGGGAGCGCCGCGTCGGCCCGGGGGAGGAGATCGCAGCGGAGGGGGGAGTCACGCTGCAAGTCAAACTCCCCGATTCGTCTGCTTCGAGAGTCGAATGCCGTTTGTTAAAAGACGGTGAGATCGTCCGCTCCTGGAAACGGCAAACCGTCTGCACGCACATCACCACCGAGCCAGGAGTATACCGCGTCGAGGTCTACCGCCGTTACTGGGGGCGTAAACGGGGCTGGATTTTCAGCAACCCCATCTATCTCACCTGATTCGCGACGCGCCTCACCCTCCCTCGTCCTGTTCGCACATGGGTGTGTTCAAATAGAAAAGATTGTTGCTAACGCGCTCTCTCTGATGTCATCGCGAGGCAGGCCAGGCCCGCCAAAGCGATCTCCTCTCCGGTACGGGAGAGGACTTCGCGCCCTGGCGAGCGCTCGCCATGACACAGAAAGGGTTGCTTGCGCCCACCGTCGAGCAAATAGTTTCCCCGCTTTCACAACATTCTGAGAGTGCACCTTTCGCACATCACTTCATTGACGCCCTTTCCCCTCTGGCTTATAATCCCTTCGACCTCGGGGAAGTGCCGGAACTGGCAGACGGGCTTGACTTAGGATCA
>RFJH01000121.1 GCA_003694975.1 Anaerolineae bacterium
CACGAGGCCATCGAGAAACGCGCCATCCAGGAGATGAAACACGCCGAGGCCCTCATCGCACGCATCATCTTCCTTGAAGGCCGGCCCATCGTCAGCCAGTTGAAGCCGATTCACATCGGCGCAACGATCCCCGAACAACATGCCAACGACCGTCAGGCAGAAGAGATGGCCATCAAGGCGTATAACGAAGGCATCGCGCTGGCCGTGGAACTCGGCGATAACGGCACGCGCGAACTTCTCGAATCCATCCTGAAGGACGAGGAAGCCCATCTGGACTGGCTCGAAGCCCAACTCGATCAGATCGAGCACATGGGCATCCAGAACTACCTCGTCGAGCAGGTGGACTAACCCCCACGATTTCGCCCCCTGTGACCGGCCCCCCTCTCATGGGGGCCGGTTATTCTCACCTCATGCCCGAACTCCCCGAAGTCGAGACCATTGTGCGCAACCTGCGCCCCGCTGTGGTCGGGCGAACGATTCTCGCCGCCGACCTGCGCTGGGAGCGCACGCTTGCCGCGCCGACGCCGGCCCTCTTCCTGCAGCGAGTGCGTGGCCGGCGCATCGAGGCGCTCACCCGCCGGGGCAAATACATCCGTTTTCATCTCGATCGCGGTAGCCTTTTTGTCCACTTGCGCATGAGCGGAGATTTATGTATAAAGAGAGCAGATTACGCGCCCCAGAAACACGACCGGCTGCTTCTCGCCCTCTCACCCCTGCCAACCGGCGGCGGGGAGGTGCTGCTGGTCTTCCAGGATGCGCGTAAGTTCGGTCGTGTCCGGCTGACCGAAAACCCCGCCGAGGTGATCGGACACCTCGGCCCGGAGCCGCTCGACGAGGCCTTCACTCCGCACGTGTTTTACCGCATGTTGCAATCCCATCGCGGCGCGCTGAAACCGCTCTTGCTCAACCAGCGTTTCCTGGCCGGACTGGGCAACATCTACACCGACGAGGCGCTGCACATGGCAGGACTACACCCCCTTCAACCGGCCAACTCGTTGAGCGAAGAACAAGCCCATAGCCTCTGGAATGCCATCCGCCAAG
The DNA here is from genome assembly GCA_003694975.1 of Anaerolineae bacterium. Taxonomy (GTDB): domain Bacteria; phylum Chloroflexota; class Anaerolineae; order Anaerolineales; family Villigracilaceae; genus J097. The sequence continues at coordinate 1,042 of RFJH01000121.1, forward strand.
TGCTGCGAAAAGGGATCCAACTGAACGGCGCCACCATTGACTGGGTTTATCGCGGCGGCGGGTTTCAGAACCACTTCGCCGTTTATCGCCGCAAGGGACAACCCTGCCCTCGTTGTGGAGAGACCATCCGGCGCATCATCGTCGCCCAGCGCGGCACGTACTTTTGCCCCTCCTGTCAGGCGCCGAGGAGGTAATCATGCCGTTTGAGATTAACTGGACGCCCATCATCATCGGTATCGTGGCCTTTTTCGTTGGTTATCTGTTCGCCATGCTGGATCAGCGCGTCACGGCCTCCATGCGCTCCCCAAAAGAGGCAAAGAAGGACAAGGGCGAGGAAACCGTCAGGGTAAAGGTGGTCGAGCGCGTCGTCCCCGAACCGGCAGCGTTGCGGGTGGTGGAAAAGGACACCGGGGTACAGATCTTCCTGGACGGCGCAGCCGTCGAACCGTCCACCATCACAGAATTACAGAAGAAACGCCTGATCGCCCTGTTGACCCACTTCCGTCCTCTCGTAGGTGGCAAGCCAACCACCTCACCGCCGCCTCCTCCGCGACCTGAGCCGTCCCCTACATCCCCCCCAACGGCCACAGACGTCGTCGCGACGGCATCGAAAGAAGTGACAAAACCTTCCAGCATCATCGAGCAAATTGACGACATCTTACAGGCCAAACTGGCACGCTCCCCCCTGGCCGGGCGTGGCATTCGCTTGGTCGAAGCACCGGATGGCAGCGTGCATATCTGGGTTGCTCAGAATCTGTACAAGGCGATAGACGAGATCCCCGATCCCGCCATCCAGGCCATTATCCGAGAGGCCATTGCGGAATGGGAAAGACGCTCTACCCCCGGCTCTCAGGCATAGGCTCGTCGTAACGGGCGGTAAGCAAAGGGACGAACGCCGCCTCGGCCACTTCAGCCGTCACATTGGGAGTATAGAGATGTAACAGGCTGTGAGCGCTGTAGGGCGATCCCATGCAAAGCAAATCGTAATTCCCCTCTCTGAACTCATCCAGGATCTCGGTAATCACACTGCCGTGCCGCACCCTGACCTCGGCTTCCAGGCCGGCTTCAATGGCCAGGGCTTTTGCCCGGCGAATGGTGCGTCCCGGCAGTGTGTCGGACTCGGGCAGGTCCTCCCAGTGTTCCAGGATTTCCTGAGCCAGAGGGTACTCCAGGCTGACCGGTGGGACGACGTGCAGCAAGGTCAGCGAGGCGCGCGCCACCCCGGCTATCTGCAAGCCCAGGCGTTCCGCCGTGGTCGCATACCCCAGGCCACCCAGGCAGACCAGGACGCGCCGTGGTGGAAGGAGCAGGCGAGGGACGTAAAAGATGGGCATGGTCACATCGGCCATGATGTGGCGGAAGGAACGCCCCATCAACCAGCGTCGTAAGGGGGGACGCCCCAGAGGGCCCAAGACCAGCAGGTCATGCTCCTCTCCGGCGGCTACCATCTTGATAACATCCTCGGCGTGTCCATGACGCAGCACGGTATCAAAATGCACTCCGGCTGCGCCGAGTTTCGCTCGCGTCTCCTTCAGCAGGTGCGCTACCGGATGATGCCTGTCCGACGGCTCGGCGACTCCAAGAAGCGTAACATGGCTCTCGAATTGCCTTGCCAGCCAGACGCCATACTCCATGGCGGGTAGCGTCTCATCGCAGCCATTGGTGACCAGTAACAAACGACGGAAAGGCTCTCTCATCGAAACAGTACCACTCCCAAAAGACCTGCCCCCACCAACACCAGGGGCGAAGGAATATTCAAAAGAAAAGCGACCAGGCTCAACCCCGCGATCAACAAAGCCCGCCGTTGCAGTTTTTTGCCGCGTTCGCTACGGAAAATCTTCCACGCGACCATCACCATCAACACGGCGACCGCAGGGGTCATTCCTCTGACGAAGCCGGCCAGCCAGGTCGCGCCGCGAATCTGCTCCAGGATACCGACCAGGGCGAACATGCCCAGCGCCGGAGGAAGGGTGGCACCAATCAACGCTGCGATCACCCCTGGCCAACCCGCCGCTTCGTAACCGACAAACATCGCCAGTTTGATCGCTCCGCTTCCCGGCAAGACGTTCGAGAACCCCACGGCCTCGACAAATTGCGCCTCGGTCATGATATTCCCAACAGCCTCTTTATAGAGGAGAACGATAGAAGCCGGCCCCGAGGTGCTCAGCAGGTTGACCTTTGAAAACATCCAGACGAGCCGTAGCCAGACACGGAAGCGTTCCTGCCTCATGCGAACAGCCATATTCCCACCAGGCCGGAGAGCAAAAGCACCAATGGTGCGGGGACGTCCAGGGCAAAGGCAACCAGGCTGCCCAGGCCGATCAACGCAGCCTGCCAGTTGAGTGAGCCGCTATCGCGCAACACGTGCCATGCCACCACAGCGATCAACATGGCCACGGAGGGCGTCAGACCTTGCACGAAGTTGCTCACCCAGGCCTCCCGTCGCAGGCGATGCAGTACGGCCACCACGGCGAACATAATCAACGTTGGCGGCAGGACCGCCCCCAGGAGCGCCGCCAGCGCGCCGGGGACGCGAGCGATGGAATACCCCACGTAGACGGCCAGTTTGAGCGCCTCGCCTCCCGGCAAGGCATTCGAGAATCCGACCGCTTCCACGAATTGCGCTTCGGTCATCATCGTGCCCACCGCCTCGGCATGCAGCAACCCCACCGAGGCCGGGCCGGAAGTGGTCAGGAGATTGACCTTGATGAAGAGCCAGAAGAGTTGGAGGAGGGTGTCCACGGATGCTCGTTACAGCGATTTGACGAGATACAACGCGCCGCGCTCGAAACCGCGTTCCGGGTAGTAGCGTCGCGTGCCGACGGCGGCAATGACGGCCATGCGCCGGAAGCCGCGCGCCCGCGCGATGCGCTCCGCCTCGGCGAGCAGGCGCGTCCCCAGGCCGACGTGCTGGGCGGCCCCCTCGCGCGCCGCGCCGACCGGCAGCGATTGCCCGTAGACGTGCACCTCGCGAATCAGCGCCGCGCCGCGCAGTTCCTCGATGCCGGTCTCCGGCGCTTCGGGGGTGGGCAGTGAGAGGCGCACGAAGCCCGCCAGATGGTCGTCCGGCGTATCGAAGGAGAGGAAGTGTTCCTCGGCATAATCGGCGTGATAGGCGAGATCGTGTAATTGCAGCGAGGCCGGGTCCACCTTCCTGCCACGCACTTCGCGGCAGCGCACACACTGACAACGCGCCCCGCGCCGCGTCAACTCCCGTTGCACGTCCTGGCGCAGCGAGGTGCGACGATTGCCGTCCACCACGTGCGTGGAAGGGATATCGCGAATGACGCGATTCACGCGGCAGTAGCGCGGGATGGTGGGCTTGAGATCGGCCAGGAGGTGGATGAGTTCCCCGGTGGTGTAGGGCGTGTACTCGCCGCACTGCCAGTATTCATAGAGTTCGGTGCCTGCCAGCAACTGGGTGGGGTAGATTTTGATTTCATCAGGGCACAGACCTTCCCAGAGGCGGGCGAAATCGGCGCGGTCGGAATCCGGCGTGGCGCCCAGGAGATTGGGCATCCAGTGCAGGACAATCTTGAAACCGGCAGCCCGAAGGAGGGCAACGGCGCGGCGCGTCTCCGCCACGGTGTGACCGCGCTTGTTCAGGGCGAGGATGCGGTCATCGAGGCTTTGGGCGCCCAGTTGTACTTTGGTCACGCCGAGGGCGCGCAGATGGCGGATCTCCTCCGGGGTGACCGCGTCCGGTCGGGTCTCGATGACCAGGCCAACGTTGCGGTGCGATGCGGTCTCGTTTCGGGCGTGGAGGGCGCTCAGGGGCAGGTCTTCGTCCGGGGGAGAGGGCGGCGCGTCGTTCAGGGCGTCGAAACAACGCTTGATAAACCATTCGCGGTAGTCCTTGCGGTAGGCGCTCCACGTGCCGCCCAGGATGAGCAGTTCGATTTTGTCGGTGGGGTGGCCGAGGGCCTCGAGAGCGTTCAGGCGGGCGCGCACCTGGGCGTAGGGGTCGAAGCCGTGTTCCAGGCCGCGCATGGCGCCCGGCTCGTCGGGCAGGTAGGATTTCGGCATGCGCACATCGTCGGGGCAGAAAATGCAGTGCCCCGGGCAGGGATAGGGCTTTGTCAGTACGGTGACGGTGGTCACGCCGGAAAGGGTGCGCACGGGCTTCATGCGAATGCGTTCCAGGAGACGGGGGTCCGGCTTCATCTCGCCCGCCGCGACCATCTGGCGGTAGGCGGCCACGAGCGCGGACTTACTCAGGTAGCCACCACGTAAAGGGTGACTGCGCAGTGCCTCCAGAACTGCCCTGCCGCGACGCACATCCTCCAGCACGCGCCGCGCCAGCGCCAGTTTCTCCGGCGTGAGCGTCTTCGCTTGCTTCCAACGTTTGCGTCGTTCTTCGTACACGCGTTTCTGCCTCGCTGAGGGTATAATCGGCGCTATGAATGCCGAGGTCAAGCGGCAACTCATCGCTCTCAATCGCACATTCTACCAGACCTTTGGACAGGCGTTCGCCGAGAAGCGACAACGGCTGCAACCGGGCGTCCGGCGCGTGATCGAGCGCTTTCGGGGGGACGAACGCATCCTGGACCTGGGCTGTGGCAACGGCGAACTGGCGCGTCAACTCGCCCGACGCGGCCACCGCGCCCCCTACCTCGGCCTGGACTTCAGCCCTTCCCTGCTCGAAGAAGCGGGGAGACTCAACCTGAACTTTCCCGCCGTCTTCTTGCAACTGGATTTGACCTCGCCGGATTGGGAGCGTGCCCTGGCCTGTCATCTCACCGGCGCAGATGACCCGACGGCGCTCGTCGGTCGCTGGGACGTGGTGACGGCGTTCGCCGTGCTGCACCACATCCCCGGTCACGACCTGCGCCTGAGCATCCTGCGCAAGGTCCGTTCCCTGCTGCCGACGGGGGGGCGATTCTGGCACTCCGAATGGATGTTTCTGAACAGCCCTCGCCTGCGGGCGCGGGTGCAGGACTGGTCACTGATCGGCCTCTCATCCCAGGATGTGGACGAGGGCGATTACCTGCTCGACTGGCGTCACGGCGGACGTGGGCTGCGCTACGTGCATCACTTCACGCCGGCAGAACTGGCCGGCCTGGCGGGCGAGAGCGGGTTCGTCATCGTGGAGACGTTCTCCTCCGATGGCAAGGGGGGAAGACTGGGGTTGTATCAGGAGTGGGAAGCGAGATAAGCAAGGAGAAAAGCGCATGGACTGGATCACCCAACCCGAATCGTGGATTGCTCTGCTCACATTGGTCGCCCTGGAACTCGTGCTAGGCGTGGATAACATTATTTTCATCTCGATCCTGACAGGCCGATTGCCCCAGGAGCAACGCAAGCGCGGTCGCACCACCGGCATTGCCATGGCGGTCATCACGCGCATCTTGCTGTTGCTCTTCCTCTCATGGGTCATCGGGCTGAAAGAGCCTTTGTTCTCGCTATTCAACATCGAATTCGCAGGCCGCGACCTGATTCTGATACTCGGTGGCATCTTTTTGATCTGGAAGAGCACACACGAGATTCATCAAAAACTGGAAGGACCGGAGCAACCCCCTGCGGTTTCCGGTGCAAAGGGAGCTTTCTGGAGCATCATCGTACAAATCATGCTCCTGGATGTCGTCTTCTCCCTGGATTCGGTCATCACAGCGGTAGGGATGGTAGAGCACATCGCCATCATGGTGCTGGCCGTGATCCTGGCAGCGGGAGTGATGATTTTCACCGCCCAGGTGATCGGCGAGTTCGTCGAACGCCATCCGACAATCAAAATGCTGGCGCTGAGTTTCCTCCTCCTGATCGGCTTCACGCTGGTCGTCGAAGGATTGCACCGACACATTCCCAAGGGCTATATCTACTTCGCGATGGGTTTCTCCGTGTTTGTGGAAATGCTCAATCTGCGGGTCCGATCTGCCGAGCCCGTCAAACTACGAGCCGTCTATACCATAGAGGAAACCACCGGCGAACCTCAGACCAAGACATGACACCTTCCCCCCTTCATCCTTCATCCTTCACTTTTCACCCTTCTCCCCCCTTTGATAGGTCTGAACGTTGTTTCGGCCGGCGTGCTTGGCCATGTAGAGTGCCCGGTCAGCATACTCAACCATCTCGACCAGATTCATCTCCTCCACATCGTCCCCCGCGACGCCGATGCTGACCGTGATGCGAATCTCGCTCCCATCTTCCAGAAACGTTGCCATCGCGGCGATTTGTTGTCGTAACCGCTCGGCAATTTGCCGTGCTGTCTCCACGTCCGTTTCGGCCAGGAGGACGATGAACTCTTCTCCGCCGTATCGGCCGATGAGGTCAATGTTGCGCAGCGTGCGGCGCATAGAGGCAGCAAGGTTCTGAAGCAAACGGTCGCCGGCCGAGTGCCCATAGCGGTCGTTGACCAGTTTGAAATGGTCAATATCCACCATCAGGATAGAGAGAGGGCGCCCATAGCGACGAGCGCGATAGAACTCCCGGTAGGCGAGATCGAAGAAGCGACGACGGTTGTACAGACCGGTCAAGTCGTCAATGGCCGCCAGTCGCTGCACATCGGCGAATAAGCGAGCCTTCTCAAGCACGATGGCCACCTGACTGGCAAAGATGCCCATGCTTTCTAAATCGTCCTCCCGCAGCGTCTCCCCCCACACCCACAGCACACCCAACGGTCGTTCTTCGGCAATCAAAGGGAAATGCCCAACCTGAACCCCCGGCCCGACCTTCAGTAGCCGCAGGATGCGCTGAACGAGCGGTGTCGGATATTGCAATGCCATGGAGAGGTATTGAACGGGGTCGTCAAGGATACGGGGGCGTACATCGTGTGTGGGATTCATTTCCTCCGGAAGGTGTTCTAGAGGAAAACGCATCTCTTCCAATTTCATCCCTGATGCCCGTTCGATAACCCTGATCTTTCGCTCACCTATGTTGGTATAGAGCACACGCAAGGCATTCATCCCCGGTAAGTAGCGCGTGATCAGGATGGACAGGCCAAGTTTGCCCAATTCGTCTCCCAGGGTTTGCAAGACGTCTTCGGGATCCGATTGGCGCGTGATGCGGGCGACCACCTCGGCCAGGGCGCTGAGGAGAGCACTGGAGCGCGCCAGTTGTGCGGCTTGAATGCGTTCTTCCTGGATCGTGCGCAAGCGCCCGATTCCCACGGCCAGTTGACCGGCCAATGCATCGAGGAGGCGTTCGTCATCCGCGCTAAAGGCATTCTCCTTCGCGCTCTCCACCTGCACAACGCCGATCACTCCTTCCCCAACCATGATCGGCACGCCCAGGACCGAGCGTGCTCCCTCGCCAATGCGCAAATGCTTTTGCAGCCGGTCCGCACTCTCGATGCGCAGAGGGGTGGCCGTGCTGGCAACCCACCCAACAACGCCCTCGCCGAGAGGGACCTCTTCTTCCGCATCGAATTTTCCCCGGTAGGTGGGGTGAGGGTGCAGCAGACGGGTCTCCTCATCCAGCAACCACACGCCAAAGCGATCCGGAGTGAGGTGCCGACCGATGATTCGCGTGATTTGCTCGATCAGTTCACTCTCACTCACCGCCGTGGCGACGGCCTGAGCCGCGTCGCGCAGGGCCTGCACATCCTGCAGGCGGCGCTGGGTCTCATCGAGCAGACGAGTCTTCGCCATCGCCAGGGAAATCTGACGGGCAGCCACCTCTGCAATGGCGATTTCCTCTGCGGTGAACGAGCGTGTCTCCTGAAAGCCGAAGATGAGTGCTCCCAACTTGCGTTCTCGCGTCAACAAGGGAGCGGCCAATGCAGCCCGACCGGGAAACGTCCTGGCCAGGCGAGGGCTGATGCGAGGAGACTGTTGAACATCCTGAATGGCCAGAGGGTGCCCGGTCTCCAAGACGGAGGCGGTGAGTGTTTTTTCATCGCTCAGGAATATCGTTTCGAGATACGCCTGGTGATTGGGCTGTGAAGCGGCCAGCGGCACGACTCGTCGCCGTTCCTCATCCCAGAGGGATATGAAGCATACATCCGCATCCAACAGGTCTCCCAGGTTCTCCACCAACACCCGGGCCATCAGAGACAAATCGGATGCCGCCAGGGCCATGCCCACGATCTCGTTCAAGCGCTTCAACGTCTCCTGGCGGTAGCGCATGGTTTTCTCAATGCGGCTGCGTGTCAGCGCGGCGCCGAGGATATCGGCGGCCACGCGCAGGGCGCTCACTTCAGCCTCCGACCATTCTCGCTCATAGCGGCACTCGTCAAAACCCATGAACCCCCAAAACACCCCCTGGACAAAGATGGGGACGACGGCCAGGGAGAGGATATCCTGGGCGCGCAAGATACCCTGTTCTGAAAGAGGGAAATGACTCACCGGTCCATAGATAGCACGTCCGTCCCCGAGCACTTTTTCCCAACGGGCAAAGCCGCTGCTACGGAAGGAGAGATTTTGCAGCGCCGGATTATTGATCTGGGGTGTGATACCCTCTGCCACCCATTCGTAGCGCTGACTGGTGTACAGTTCTCCTCGATCCCCTCGCCTGTTCTCGAAAATATAGGCACGACTGACATCGGCGGCTTCACCGAGATTTTTGAGCACCTCAGGGATGTTCTGCTCCCAGGAGGCGGATTTCAGAAAGCGTTCGGCGGCCACGCTCACCGCCTGGAGGATAGCCTCGCGGCGTTTCAGGGCAAGGTGTTCCTTCTCTTTGTGGGTAACATCACGCAAAATAATGAGGTGAAAAAGCGAAGGCGGGAGAAAGCGGGCCG
>RFJH01000122.1 GCA_003694975.1 Anaerolineae bacterium
GCCGGAGCGAGGCGCGCTGGCGCGTCGCCTGAGCGATTGGGAATTTGCCTTCTTCGTCGTTGGAAGTGTGATGTCGGCAGCCGTGTTGATTGCAGCGCTCGCGCGCGCGCTGTTCCATCTGTTCGGGCGCAAGGGAGGGTGAACGCACGGCGAGCACTCAAACCCTTAGGGGGCGGCGATCTGGCTTTCCACGCAAACTATGTCGCTTTCTGCCTTCCCTGTTTGCTCGGCGCAGGCGCGCAGGGATGTCGCGGCGCGAGACACCTGCCCACGGATGTAGATGGTAGCAGGGTAGATGGTTTTGCCTGTTACGATGCTGCGACAGAGCACGTCTTGATGGTCGGTGGGCAGGGCGCTATCGGCGGCAACGCGGTGTATTTCACAGTCCCAGCCCGGTGCATTTGCACGGAGCGCATCCAGTTCCAGAGGGATGTGGACGAGTATATCGGGGGCGACGAAGGGGTCCCCCGTTCCCTTCAGGATTTGAATTTGATACGTGACGATATCGCCGACTCGGGCCATAGCCGGCTCTACGCCGATGGACAGCGCTTCGGATGAGGAGACTCTCTCCGGAGGCCGTGACGGTTCAGATGCCGGTTTCAGGTCAGGCGTTGTCTTCAGGAAGGGCGTCGGTGTGGGGAGAGGGGCGGTTTGTGCTTCCAGAGGTGTGCTCCAGGATGCGACCGTTTCCGTAGCGACAGAAGTGACAGAGGTCGGCGAAGAGAGTGCGCTCTGCGCGCAGCCAGTCAGCATGAGCGTGAGCACGACGAGGATTCCAACGTGTGTTCCAAACCTCATAGCTGCCTCCTTATGTTATATTGGGGTGAGAAATTTTCCTCCAGGGTGAAGACGTGTAGGGATAAGGAAAAGTTCCTCTCAGAATGCTATTCCCCTGAAAGGGGGATTACAAAAGTGTAAGGTGTTTGTTACCTTAAATGCGAGTATAATAATCATAAGAAGATGGCAGCGTCAGAGAAGTTCTGCAAGGCGGCTTGAACCATTGGCGTTGCAATGGTAACCCTTTGGACGGACGTTGTGTGAAGAGGAGGTGAGGGCATCCACGACAGAAATGTATGCCGAAAACACTTATTTCTTACCAAGAAGAACTACTGAAAGGATGAAACCATGAAAGCAAAGGTCCTGACGTTTTTCCTCGTGTTGGTGCTGGCATTTACATCAGTAGGTGCTGGCCAGGCACAATTTGGGGGCTCCACATGGGCGCCTCTTGTGACCACCCGACGAGATGCACGGCGGATTCGCCGGGCACATCTCCGGAAAACGCTTTCCGCACCGGTGACTTTCAGTGAACTGGGAGTTCCGACCACGCCTATGTCAACGGCAACTTTGAAGGAGGTGCTGCCCAAGATGAGCACTGCGCCGGCGTTGGCCATTGCATCCCGCCTGGGTTTGCATGATCTTGCCGGTAGGAAACTGGATAATCTTTATAGGGCCAGTGGAATCAACGAACTGGTTTCGGCCGATAGGGAGTTCTGGGAGAACGAGCCGAGCATGGCCGTCAACCCGCTCTATCCTTCTATCGTGGTGGTCTTCAACCACTACTACAACGAGACAACCGGTGGCCCTTGTAGGGCACATGTTAGTTGGGATGGTGGAGAGACCTTTAACTGGAATGACTGGATAGAATTGCCGCTTCCCAGTGGTACCGGCGATTGCTCCGATCCGGTAGTGCGCTTCTCGCCTGATGGTATGTATACTTACTATTTCTACATGGATGTCTATCAGGTCGGCAACTCCGAAGTGTCGGATATCATCATGCAGCGCGCCGAAGGAACCGACCCCACCACGCTGGTCGGCTTGCCGGTGAAGGTGTTCGACGCGAACGGCACGAATTTTTATGACAAAGAGTGGGGCGACGTGCACCCTCATGATTATTACAACAGTGGCGGCAATGCAGGGGTTGTTTATGCGACGGCGACTCTGTTCGATGCCGGTGGCGGGTGCAGCATTGTCTTCAATGCCTCTTACGACTATGGGGTTAGTTGGCAATACGATACAGCCAATCCTCTTGTGCTAGATACCGATGCTGATTGTAATCCCGTGCTTCAAGGCTCACGCCCAATTGGTGGGAATAACAACTTCATGATGGCCTGCTGGTACGACAGCCACTCGGATGGCTATCTGGGAGGCAAATTCAACATCACGTGCAGGGCACACGATAATCTTGGTTCCCCCTCATTGGGCACCTGGTCGGATTATTTTTATCCCTTCCTCAAACAAAAATACGAAGTGTCCGAATGGCTAGGACCGTATGACAAGTACCATCGCTGGCGGGCGACGATGTTCCCCGTCCTGGCTGTGGATGAGGAAGGGATGGTCTATGTCGCTACTGTGGCAGATGATAGCAGCAGTACCAATACGGAAGCCGGCAACATTTATGTGGGTTGGGCATGGCTGGATTACACCGTGAGCAGTCTCTCATCCTGGACTAAACAGGCTGTGGACACGAGCGGGGGTGCGCAGGGCTTCCCAACCATGGTAGCGCATTATAGTGGTACTGCTAAAGCCTATAAACTTCTGATTGCCTACAACTCCTATATGGGGAACAACAAGTATTACAAAATAGTCTATCGTGTAGGAACGCGCAAGAAAGCGAAGAAAACAATGTCTTTCAGTACGTCGTCGGTGGTCTTGAGCGATCGTCGCTCACAGAGCGATTACTATTTCATCGGAGATTACATTGATTCGGCGACGGACGGCAGGAATTACCATGTGGTCTGGACCGACCGATCCGATGCGTATAATAAGTACGATGCAGATGACGATGTATTGCATGCGGTAATCCCCATGCCCTAGGGAAGTGGCCGGTAAACACAGCCTCCCCAAAACGGGGAGGCTGTGTTTTTATGCTGCCTTGCTTTCCCAATCCGGCAGAAGGGCGGCGCACAGTTTGCGCGCTTCGGCAATCAGGTCTGCCTCTACGGGGAGGATGAAAGCCTCGGTGACGCGCAGCGTTAGGTGGGCGGCGGCCTCGCGCAGGTCGGGAGCGAGTTCGGGAGAGTCTCTCAGGAGGGTGAGCAGACGGTAGGCGCTCGCGTCCGAGACGGGAGTCCCACGCCGACGCAGGTACTCCCGAATGGCGATACCTGCGGCGCGTCGCGCGCAGACCCGCGCCTGCCCTTCGTTCCCGCGCGCCCGCGCCGCCTCGGCGCGTCGCAATTCTTCGTTCAAGGCGGTTTTCCAATCGGTAGAGGTCATGCCTGCATTATAATCGGGCAACAACTTCCCGGAGGTTACCATGCGCGGCAAATTTTTCCCCTTCTTCGTCATGGCGATGGCGTTGGCCCTTATCCTGAGCGCCTGTCGGCCTGCCACGCCCGAAGCGACTCCAACGTCCACGTCCGCCCCGCCTCCCACCCCCACAGCGGGCGGCATGGTGCAGGTCACGGGGTCGTTCCACGTCTCGAACGATTTTGTCCTGAGGGTTTACATGGTAGAGCAC
>RFJH01000123.1 GCA_003694975.1 Anaerolineae bacterium
CTGGATGCCGAGGATGCGCACGCGCTGACGCTGCGCGTGCTGCGCCTGATGGCTTTCATCCCCCCGGCACGCTGGGCGGCGACGCTCGCTTTCCTGGCGCCGGATCACCCCGTCCAGGCGTTTGGGTTGCACTTCAGAAACCCGGTCGGCCTGGCTGCAGGGTTTGATAAAGACGCCCTTGCCGTGCGCGGTCTGGCTGCGTTGGGCTTCGGGCACATCGAAGTCGGCACGGTCACGCCACTGCCGCAGAAGGGCAACCCGCGCCCGCGCCTTTTCCGCCTGGTGGAGGACCGGGCCATCATCAACCGCATGGGGTTTCCCTCGGCAGGTTCGGTGGTGGTGATGCGACGCCTGAAGCGGTTGAAGAAACTTCCCGTCGTCCTGGGCGTCAACCTGGGGAAGAACAGCAAGACGCCCAACGAAGAGGCGGTCTTCGATTACCTGGCGCTTCTGCAAAATTTCGCCCCCCTGGCCGATTACCTGGCAATCAACGTCAGTTCCCCCAATACGGTCGGCCTGCGCGAGTTGCAGGGGAAGCGGGCGCTGGAGGCCTTACTGGAGCAATTGGATTACCAGCGTCGCATCGAACAGAAGAATCTGGAGAAGCGCATCCCACTTCTGGTGAAACTGGCGCCCGATCTGAGCGAGACGGAACTGGACGAGGCGCTGGAGGCCATCGTGCGCACGCGCATGGACGGCGTGATTGTCACCAATACGACCGTTTCACGCGGCAACCTGCGTTCGCCGCTGGGGACAGAACGCGGCGGCCTGAGCGGCGACCCGCTCCGGGTCCGGAGCGAGGCGGTGTTGCGCTTCGTAGTGAGACGCCTTGATGGGCGGATTCCGGTCGTCAGTGTGGGAGGGATCATGTCCGCCGAAGATGCGAAACGCCGCCTGGAGATGGGGGCGGCGCTGGTGCAGGTCTATAGCGGGCTGGTCTATCGCGGGCCGGGACTGGTCAGGGAGATTCTTCGGGCGCTGTGAACTCGTCCGGGGTGGCCTGCCGGTGTTCTGCCGACAGGATGAGGACGCGTCCCTGCGTGAATTGGTGTAGCCATTCCGCTGCCTTCTGCCCGGCTTCGGAACGGAGGGCCGCCTCCATCGCCTCCCGTGACTCGAAGTGCAATTCGTGGATGCGCCTGATCTTCAGTTGTGGCGGCCCGAAGACCCACTCTTGAGTTTCGCTGACGACCTCCCTTTGCAGGCCGGGCATTTTCTCCACCAGGGAGAGGAACGTTTGCCAGCCTCGATCGAATGACGCAGGGGCAAACGTCTCCAGAAAAATGATGACCAATTTGTGCATCGGTACGCTCCTGCAACGATTATAAACGACCTTTTGTGGTATGATAACGGCACTACGGGAAAAACAATGGACAGTATGGAGAACCGAAAAATTACAATTATCGAGGGTCCACCGCCCATCTTTGAGCCGGTACAGGATGCGTGGGTGTTGAGTCTTACCGAGTGCTCGCAAAACAAGGGTAGCCACCCGTGGATCCCTGCCGTGACCCGCCTGCGGACGTTCAATGGCCCGGCGTTGGTTGAACGTTGTTACCGCGCCTGGCGTGATGGCGAGACGATCCGCCTCCACTTCCGCGACGCCATGGGACTGGAGCAGTCCGTCCCCATCCTGGCCGCCCGTTCGGTGGACACGGAGGAGGGACAGGTGCTGTTGCTCTGGGTGCGCGTGGATCCTGCCGAGATCGAAATGGCGTTCGATTCCGATGAGGGGGCAGAAGACGATTTTGACCTGTGACACCGGGGAGGAGCTGAGCAGTCACGATGCCTGAACTCCTCTCTGAACATCGTGATGGGGTACTCACCCTCACACTCAACCGTCCCGAAAAAGCCAATGCTTTTTCCATGGAAATGGTCGCCGCCTTGCGAGATGCTTTCCGCGAGGCAGCGCGCGACGCGTCAGTACGTTGCGTGGTGGTGACCGGCACGGGGCACGTCTTTGGGGCGGGGCACGACGCGGAGGAGATGCTCCGCTACATGGGGACAACCTCGTACCGCGCCCACCTCCTGGAGACGTACAACCCTCTCATCCTGCAAATCCGCCGCCTGGAGAAACCGGTCATCGCGGCGATCAATGGGCCGTGCGCGGGCGCCTCGCTCGGCATCGCCCTAGCCTGCGATATGCGCATCGCCGCGCAGACGGCGCGCTTCGTGGTCGGTTTCTCGCGCCTCGGCCTGGTGCCGGATTCTGGGGTCTCGATCTTGCTGCCGAGGCTTATCGGTTTGGGGCGGGCGATGGAGTTCACGCTGACGAACGCACCCATCTCCGCCGACCAGGCGCTGGAATGGGGGCTGGTCAACCGCGTCGTGCCGCCTGAGGCCCTGCAGGAAGAGACAGCGCAACTGGCCGCTCGTCTTGCCGCCGGTCCCATCGGCGCGTACGCCCTGATCAAACGCGCCTTCAACAAAACGGTCCTCCCCGATCTGGAAGAGGCGCTGGATTACGAAGCCCACCTGCAGGAAATCGCCAGCAAGAGCGAAGAACACCGCCGGGGTGTAGAAGAATTCTTGAGGAAGAGAAAATAGCACGGCTTATGTTTCTAGCGTGTGCAACGGCTCGCACGAGGGCATTGCTCTCGCCGATCCAACAGCACATTTTTTGAGGATGAGCCGGTAACGCTTCGGCAAGCGGTTACGATAAACGGCATATTCGGAGACGAATAATGAGAGGTAAACGCTATTCCGTTTCCTGGACAGGTTTGTTGTTGCTGGTTATGTTTTCGCTGGCCTGTGGCTTGTTTACAGGCACGCCGACCGCGACGAAGGAACCGCCCTCTCCGGCGACCCCTCCACCGCCACAGAAGAGGCAGCAAATCCCCTTTCGCACCGTAGTGCAGATTACCGCCATGGTGGACGATAACGGGACACTGATCGAAGGCTGGAGTGGCTCCGGCACAATCATCTCCCCCGATGGCCTGATCCTGACCAATGCCCACGTGGTACTTTCCGATAAATACTACCATGTGGAGAAACTGGTGGTCGCCCTCACCGAGGCGGAAGACCAACCCCCTCGCCCAACCTATTACGCCGAAGTGATGCAGGCAGACCCCAACCTGGATATCGCCGTCATCCGCATCACGAGCGACCTGGATGGCAATCCTGTGGACCGCGCCTCCCTGAACCTGCCCTTCGCCCGCCTCGGCGACGCGGACGAACTGCGCCTGGGCGACCCTCTCATCATCCTGGGGTACCCGGGCATCGGTGGACAGACCATCACCCTGACGCGCGGCGAGGTGAGTGGTTTCACCGCCGAAGAACCCTACGGCAACCGCGCCTTCATCAAAACCTCGGCGACCATCGCCGGAGGCAATAGCGGTGGTCTGGCGGCCAACGCGCGCGGCGAATTGATCGGTGTCCCTACGCAACTTGGCTACGGCGGTGATGACCAGTACGTGGACTGCCGTACTCTGGCCGATACGAATCGCGACGGTGTGGTGGACGAGAACGACGCCTGCGTGCCCACCGGCGGCTTCATCAACGCCCTGCGACCGGTGAACCTCGCCCTTCCGCTCATCGAGGCGGCCAAGCGCGGTGAGGTGGCCGTGGTCGAGGAACCTCAACCGGATAGTACGTCCTCCTCCACGGAGTTCCCTCAGATTGGTGAAGCAATCTACAGCCAGGACTTTTCCTCCCCCTCCGGCACCTGGGCAGACGATACCCTCGAAGGCGGCGCCCTCTTCAATCAGGATGGACGCTTCCACATCCGCGTGGACGAGACGCGTTACCTGATCTGGAACTACGCCGACCTGGATGAGGGGGACGTCATCCTGGAGGTCTCCGCTCGCATCGAGAACCCCACCGGCGAGGGCGATTTCGGCCTCCTCTGCCGTTACCGGGATAGCGATAACTTCTACGCCCTGGAAGTCTCCGAAGACGGCTATTTCTCGATCTGGATGCAAGAGAACGGTGAGTTCCGGAGTCTGTTGGACTGGACGCCTCTCCCCTCATCGGCGCCGGAAGGCGATGTGACCCTGCGCGCCGCCTGCGTGGGAGACCGCCTGATCCTCGCCCTGGGCGATA
>RFJH01000124.1 GCA_003694975.1 Anaerolineae bacterium
CCCCAACACCCAGCCGCACACCGACCCCCTCGCGCACGCCAACCATCACCCCCACGCCGGATTGTGCCCAGATTGAAGTGCGACGCATCTACTTCTCCGGAGACGACGTTCGCATGGACGTGCGCAACAACAACCCGATCGGCGTGTACCTGACGTCCACCTACTTCGACTGGACGGACTTCTACCACCCCGATCAGTACGTAAACGAGTTCCGCTTTGGCGGCACACGGTACTACAAGGGCAACGATTACAATCCACCGACCACGGCCAGTTCGAACGTCCTCTTCCCGCCCAACACCACCTACACCTGGCGAGCCGATTTCAACAACGCCCCCACACTGTACGGTGACTTCACGGTGCGTCTAACCTTCAACGGCGTCTGCACAGTTGAGGGTACCATCCGGCGCAACACGCCACCGCCATCACCGACGCCAACAAAGACGCCGAAACCTACAAAGACACCTACACCACTTCCCACCAACACCCCCAAGCCCACAAAGACGCCTACACGCACGCCACGCAGCACCAGCACACCAACACCGACTCCTACGGCAACGCAGTGCTTCGACTGCTAAACGACGGCCTCCTCTCGTCAGCGTCGCGATCCGGCATCCGCAATGCGGATGCCGGACTCGTTCTGGGGTATAATAGCCCTCCCTTACAGGGAAAGAAAGCGCAAGGCCCTGAGCCTACCTGGCCAGGGTGACGAGGACGAGGGTTCCCCGGCGCGAGCCGGGGCTAACCGGTGGCAACGCCGCCGGGAAAATCGAGAGATCAGCGGAAGCCCTCCGGGTGCAGCCACCACCCGCCATCTTTCCCTCCAAACCAACCCGGTGTACAACGCGGCTCGGGCAACCGGGCCGACAAAAACGCCGGGAGTGGCCTTGTTAGCCGGGTGCGATGCCTGCCGCACTGCACCTGCCGATTATCCTTTACCGGAGGGATCCCCTATGTGTGGAATCGTCGGCTATATCGGCGCGCGCGATGCGACACCGATCATCCTCAACGGCCTGAAACGCCTTGAATACCGGGGCTACGACTCGGCCGGTCTGGCCGTGCTGCAAAACGGCAAAATCGAAATCCGCCGCGACGCGGGCAAACTTTCCCACCTCATCGAACTTGTCGCCCAATCGCCGCTCAGCGGTACGGTCGGTATCGGCCACACCCGCTGGGCTACGCATGGCGAGCCTTCCGCCCGCAACGCCCACCCCCACATCGGTCACACCGGCAGAGTGGTCGTCGTTCATAACGGCATCGTCGAGAACTTCCTCGAACTGCGCGAGGAACTGGCCGCCGAAGGTGTGACCTTCAACTCCGACACCGACACCGAGACCATCGTCCACCTCGTCGAACACTACCAGGCCACCGGCCTCGACCTGACCGAGGCCGCTCGCCGCACATTCAAGCAACTCCGCGGCGCGAACGTGGTTGTCCTCCTGTCCGCGGACGAGCCGGATAAAATCGTCACCGCCCGCATCGGCAATGCCGGGGGCGTGGTCATCGGCTATGGCGAGGGCGAGATGTTTGCCGCGTCGGATATCCCCGCCATCCTGGAACACACCCGCAAAGTGACCTTCCTCGAATCGCGGCAAATGGCCATCGTCACCCGCGAAGGTGCCCGCCTGGAAACGCTGGACGGCGAGCCCGTCGAGGCCAAAATCCATACCATTCCCTGGGACCCGGTCGCTGCGGAGAAGGGCGAATATCGCCACTTCATGCACAAGGAAATCCACGAGCAGGCGCGTTCCCTCGCCGATACCCTCGCCGGCCGCGTGGACTTCCAGAACGGCAAAATCCGCCTCCCCGAACTCAACCTGACCCCCGAACTGGCAAACCGCATCCAAAAAATCTATATCACCGCCTGCGGGACCGCCGCCTATGCCGGCATGGTGGGCAAATACCTGATCGAGAAAATCGCCCGCATCCCGGTCGAGGTCGAGATCGGCTCCGAATTCCGCTATCGCGACCCCATCATTGATGAGAACACCGTCGTCCTGGCGATCAGCCAGTCCGGAGAGACCGCCGATACCCTGGCCGCCATGGAAGAAGGTCGCCGCAAGGGCGCCGTCCTGTGGTCTATCGTCAACGCCATCGGCTCACAGGCCATGCGCATCGCCGATGGCTACATCTCCATGCAGACCGGTCCGGAGATCGGCGTAGCCTCCACCAAAGCCTTCACCGCCCCGCTGGTAGACCAGTACATGCTTGCCATCCTCCTGGCCGACCTGCGCGGCACGCTAGACGAGAAAACCCGCCGCCAACTGGTCTCCGATTTGCGCCTGGTGCCCGATCTCGCCGGTCGCGTCCTGAACACCGAACCGGAGATCGAAAAAGTGGCCTGGGCGCTGAAGGACATCCGCAACTGCCTTTACCTGGGGCGTGGTATCAACATGCCCATCGCCTACGAGGGCGCCCTCAAACTCAAAGAAATCTCCTACATCCACGCCGAGGGCTATCCCGCCGGCGAAATGAAACACGGCCCCATCGCTCTCATAGATGAGACCATGCCCGTCGTCGCTCTGGTCACCAAAGACCCCTGGTACGAGAAAATGATCAGCCAGTTGCAGCAGGCCAAAGCACGCGGCGGGACCGTCATCGCCGTCGCCACAGAAGGCGATGACCTGGTGCCGACGATGGCCGATCACGTCCTCTGGGTACCCGAGACGCCCTGGCTCCTCGGCCCGGTGATCAACGTCATCCCTCTGCAAATTCTGGCCTATCACATCGCCGCCATCCGCGGCCTGGACGTGGACCAGCCGCGCAACCTCGCCAAAAGCGTGACCGTTGAGTAAAATGCAGAATGCCCCGCACTCGCTGCGGGGCATCTCGTTTCTTTGAAACACCGGGAGGCATCACTCTTCGCCCTCGCCTCCGGCAAACAAATCGATCTCCACATCGTCCAACGTGATGGCCGTCTCATCCACCTTCCCTTCCTGATATGCCTTCTCGATAGCAGGAAACGCTTTCTCATACCTCAAATTGGTCAGGGCAACCACCAACGCGGTGGCGAGTACTTCTTCCTCCGGCGGGAAAGCCTGTAACCGGGAGACAAAGCCATCCGCAATTTTGAAGTATACGTCAGGGTCATCGTGAGCCAGGAAGGCCAACGCGTGGACCGCCAGAGCACGACGGTAAGAGGCAGCGCCGGCATCATCGAGGAGCATCCACAACACCATCTCTACACCGTCCATGGCCGCCCAGACCTCCGGAAGGAGATCGGAAAGCCAGTCGTTCGGATGGTCGGTCAGATCGGCCAGTGAGAGAGCCACCTCCCAGGCGTCAATGGCGGATAGCATGTGTAACGCATGCCAGGGTGCCCAGGAAGACGCTTCGGACGGCCAGCCATCGAGCAAACCGGGGTCAAGCACCATGCGCGTCAGATCGCCAATGCATGCCCGCCATCGCTCCCTATCGGCCATTGCTGCCTCGAGAACGCGTTTGTACGAAAGGTCATCTCCCCATTCCAACAACTCGGCTACGGGGTCAGGATATTTCCCCGGCGGCGGTGCGGAGTAGTCTTCCGGGCGAGGGGGCGGAGAGGGTGGCAGCAAATCATCGTAGAGTTCGAGATCCAAAAAGAGCAAGTCGGTCAACTCCCGGATTCTCTCCTCATCCCTTTTCGCATCCTCCTCAGAATACACCTCTCCGCCCCCTTCAGACCAGCCAAGAAGATTCTCCCACCGTTTCATCGTCAGCGTAGCATGCTCATCATCCAGACGTTGATACTCTGATCGCGAGAGAAACGGTCGCTCACCGCCAAAACGGGCGAAACGTAACCGATAACGCCGATAAGCCTTCGCCTCATCGGCCTCGGTAAGGCGAAAGCGAGGTCCTTGCGGGAAAAAACGCAGCATCCGGTTTATTTCCTCGTCGCCGTACTTCTTGATCAATTCCCGCCCTTCGGGGGAAGAAGGGCCTTTTTTCATAACCATTAGCGCGAGCAATTCGCCTCGCAATTGCTTCCGCCGTTCAATAATTTTCTCTCGCTCCTCGTCCGAGGGGTATCCCCGGCGATGTTCCAGCCAGGGGATATGCTCCTGCTCTCTTTTTTCTTTTCTCCTCGAGCGACGGCGTTTACGTGGGCTCATAACCTTCTCCACAAGTAATCAGGATAGCAAGAAGAGAGATGTCTCCTTGCCGCTCAAGTATAACAAAAACTCAGTACGTCTCTACCACGAAAATACAATGTGGCGCGCCCTGCTCCCCCTGACGCAACCTGGCAATCAGTCGCACACCGACACCCAGACGCTCTTCCAGGAGAAAAGCGTCCATGCGACACAGTTCTGGATGTTTTTCGAGCACCGCCGCGTAAGGACAGTGCCCCAACACCACGTGCGGACCCTCGGCATGGGCTTCCCAACGCGCTCGATACCCCAGCACGTTCAATCGCCTCACCAGAGCCGCCAGACGGTTCACCAGCGATCCCCGAAGCGGCTCTCCACCTTGCGCCAGCCGCCTTGCCAGACTCCGCAACCTGTCGGCGCGCTCTTCCTCGTCCACGCCGTTCAGCCAGTCATCCAGCAAGGCATCGGCGAGCACGGGCAAAGCATCACCTTGCAGCGTGCGGCTCAGGCTGTATAGCGCCGCCGGGCGTCCCCGCCCAACACGACGTTGCCCGATGACCTCCACACTGCCCAGGGAGGCCAACAGGGTCAGATGATGGCGGGCGTTGGCGCGCGTCATGCCCAGGTCACGGGCGATGTCCGAAACGGTGGCGGCGCCGCGTTTCTCTAAATAGGCCAGGACTCGCTGTCGGGAGGTTGTCACACGCATGGGGTGATTATAGTCACAAATCCAAATTTTGAAAATATATATTTTCCTATTTCGATTGACGCCCATCTGTAAGCAGGATATAATCTCCGCCGTATTGCCCCGCGAAAATAGCCGAAACCTCATCGAGGAGATTTTCATGGACACAAGCGAACTCAACTCTCCCGGCTACGAAATCCCCCCCGAAATGCAGGGACAGGTGGCCATCACCACCCTGGACCGCATCTACAACTGGGGGCGCCGCTCCTCTATCTGGCCGATGATGTTCGGCCTGGCCTGCTGCGCCATCGAGATGATCGCCGCCCAGGCGGCGCGCTACGATATGGCGCGCTTCGGCATGGAGGTCATGCGCCCCACCCCACGCCAGAGCGACCTGATGCTCGTTTCCGGCACGGTGACGAAGAAGATGGTGCCCATCATCGTGCGCCTCTATAACCAGATGCCGGAGCCGAAGTACGTCGTCGCCATGGGCGCCTGCGCCTCCAGCGGAGGCCCGTTCAAAGAAGGGTACAACGTCGTCGCCGGCATTGATAAATTTATTCCGGTGGACGTCTACATCCCGGGCTGCCCGCCCACCCCTCAGGCGCTCATCGCCGGCCTGATAAAACTTCAGCAGAAGATTGATAAGCAATCCATCAAACGCGTGCGCTGGTATCAGAAAGGCCCCGATCAGGTTTCCATCCCGGTGCCCATCCTCGGCCCCGACCTGATCGACCCGCGCAAAATCCCCCAGATCAAGAACCATCAACAAGGGGAGGCATCATGACCACACCCGCACAACCCTCTACCCTCGATTTGGCCGCCCGCTTCCCCGGCAGCGTCACCCCGGACGAGCGCCAGGGGTACTCCGGCTGGATCGTCTCCGCCGACAAACTGGTCGAGTTCGCCACCTTCCTGCGCGACGAACTCGGCTACGATTATCTCTCCTCCCTCACCGGCGTGGACTACCTCCCCGAAGGGAAAATGGAAGTCGTCTACCACGCCTACAAGACGACCGGCGGCCCGGCGCTGGTCTTCAAAGTCCAGGTGCCGCGCGAGAACCCCGAAGTCCCCTCTCTGACCTCTGTCTATGCGGGCGCGGAGTTTCAGGAACGCGAGGCGTGGGACCTTCTGGGAATCAAGTTCACCAACCACCCCGACCTGCGCCGTATCCTGATGTGGGAGGGCTTCGAAGGTCATCCCCTGCGCAAAGACTGGCACGAACCGTTTTACGAAGCCGATACCAAGCCTTTCAAATCCCGTTGGCCGAACGGAAAATACACCACCGCCGAGAAG
>RFJH01000125.1 GCA_003694975.1 Anaerolineae bacterium
ACGGGCGAGCATGTGCGGCAAGACGGCGCGCGTGACCTGGATCAGGCCGGTCAGGTTAACGGCGACCTGGGCAGCGATATCGCGCTCCGGAGCGAGGTTCTCCAGCCAGTCCAGGCGGCCAAAGCCGGCGTTGTTGTAGAGGATATCAATGCGGCCATAGGTCTCCAGAACGGTATGTACTGCGTCCTCAATTTGTGCCTGCTCGGTGACATCCAGAGGCACAACGAGGGCTTCTCCGCCCTGGGAACGGATTTCTTCCGCCAGGGCCTGGAGGCGTCCCACGCGCCGGGCCGCGAGGGCCACTTTGCATCCCTCCCGGGCAAAAAGGCGCGCCGCGTCCGCTCCAAAGCCGGAGGAGGCGCCGGTAATCAGAACGACTTTGTTCTCCAGAGTTCTCATACGCTTCTCCTCAGATCACAGTGGTTGCCATTCATTCTTTCTCTGGCAATGCCAGTTCGAGCGTTGCACCGGTGCGGTGAAGGTCGATCCCTTCCCTCGCCGAGACTCCGTAGCCATCCAGCCATGCCGTTACATCGTATACGCCCGGAGACAACGTGAACTGAAACGCTCCATCGGAGTCAGTCTCCGTCGCTTTGCCCGCAAACGGCGGGTAGGCCTGCACGGCGCGAACCCGCACCCCCGCCAGGGGATTGCCGTCTTCCTGACCGACCACGCGCCCCGTCAGGGCATAGGTCTCGAAGCCGCGAATGCGGAGGACGGCATTCTCCCTGTTCTCCACGGCGTAGAGCACGCCGCCCGCATCAAAGGCTATACCATAGAGATCGTGAAACCCGCTGAAGACCGTTTCGAGATGGCCCTGTTGGTCTACCCGCTGAATGGACTGAGAGAGATTCAGATACACCCATCCATCGGGGCCAACCGCGAGGTGACGGATCGGTTCGCGCGTCTCGGCGAGGACGCTCACCGAGCGACTGGGAGCGATGGCCGTCACACGTGTCTGGCCAGTCACCAGATAGAATGTCCCATCCGGGGCAAGAGCGAGCAAGCGGGGATCATCCAAACCGTCCAGGAAGACCGTTTGCTCTCCGCCGGGCGTGATCGTGATGATTGCTCCTTCCTCGGGGAGGGTTGTGTAGATGAGACCCTCTTTAGTCACCACGTGACCGCGAGCGTTGAGAGAACTGGAAAGGATACGCTCCCGCGTATCCGGCAGAACGAGGAGGAACCAGTGCTCCGGCAAAGGCGGCATGGACTGATTCATCACAAACCAGCCCTGAGGCGACATCGCCATCAGGTGTGGCGCGTCAAAAGTAAAGCCACGTATCGTATCCTGCAATCGCCCATCCGGTGAGAAGACCCCTACACTTCCTCCTTCGTCCATCACGACCAGCAAATCGCCACAGGGCGAAAAGGGCGGTGTTTCTGGCGTGTTAAGTCCGCTGGGAGGCACCAGAGGGTCGGCGAGACCGTCGGGAGAGATCCGCCATATTCCACCGGTAGCACGCTGCACCCCAAACAATGCGCCATCATCGGCCACGGAAATCCCCTCGAAGGGTTCCATCTCCTGCTTGAAGAACAATTCCACCTGCCCGTCCGGAGAGACGCGGTACACCGTGTTCCACCCCTGCCACACATCGAGCACAACGTAAGCCGTGCCGTCCGGCAGCACATCTAAGCCGTGGAAGGTGGAAGATGCGGGCAACCCCGCCACGCGTTGCCCGGCACCGCTCTCACGATCCACGGTATACAGACCATTCCCTATCACAGCGTAGAGGACGCCATCGGCCCGGACGTCCAGCGCCGTGACCACCTCGCGATAGCCTTCGGGAAGTTTGCGCAGACGTTGCCCCTGCACCTCGTAGATGAAAGCCTCCGGCAAATTCGGAGCCAGATAGAGAACTCCATCCGCAGAGACGGCCATCGGGCTTTCATCATACGTCTTGATCTCATCTGATTCTAGAATCAGGGAGGAGACCCCCGTCGGTGTCACACGGAACAGTTGCCCCAACGGCATGTTGTAGCCATAGAAGTATCCTTCGGCATCGCGGTCAACCGTGTAACTGCCGTTGACGGGCGCGAACTCCGAGATTTCTCCATCTGGCGAAATGCGAAGAAATTTGCCCGCCCGCGCCGAGGCGACCACGATGCCGCCATCCGGCAGGGTCACCACATCGCTGGGCATGTTCACACCTGTCGGGGCGATCAGGTACTCCGCTGTGAACCCCGGCGGCACGCGAACACCCTCTGCCGGAAGGAGGTTGTCGGCGACGCTCAGCGATGCCTCCGTGCAAAAGATAGACCTATCCCCCGCCAGATCGGCTTGTGAGAGAAACGACGGCTCGCGCTCCTCCACTCTCAAGACCTTCGCCCAATCGCCCGAATCGCTCTCAGGCGCATCCCTGTCGAGCAGCGTTCCGTCATAGAGAGTGACGAGCAAGTCCTCGGGAGATACACCGCCGAACTGGCTGAGGGGAACACTCACCTCAAGCACCCGATCATAGGACGCGGTGTATTCCACTTTGTGGACTTCGGGGCCGGGCACGGCAGGCACCAATAGCACACGCGGTTCTTCCTCCAGAGTAACGTCGATCCAGTACGCCGGAGGGTCGTTGAGCGTGACGGACACCCGCACCGGGCTCTCGTTAACCCGCGAAGCCTCCACCATCAAGTAAAAGACCGCGTCATTGACAAACGCCGAAACCGTCAGAAGGTCTGCGTCCCCTGTCTGATCACCCGCAGCGTCAACGAGAACCGGCGGATAACGCGCCCAGTCATCTGACAGGCCATCCACCATGATGGCGGTGACGCCGTCCGGCGGAGGGACATAGGATTGCTCTGTGAGGGAGGGCGAAGGAAGGCGCGTGGCATCCGGATGTGGAGCGGTCGGGGGCAGGGAAGGCGAGCCTGCGGAGGTCGGTCTACACGCCGTGAGGACGACGGCGAGCCACACAGACATGGCAAGTTTTCTCATCTTTCCTCTCTACTCACGCCCTTCCTCGTTAGGGGCCGGGCGCGGTCGCGGCGGCCTGATGACCGCCTTCGGCGCGAGTGCCATCTTGAACACCCGATCCATATTGACCAACACGACGCGCAACTTCTTCAAGGCGGGCTTTGGCATGTCCATCAGGTCCTTCTTGTTGCGTTCAGGGAGGATGACCATCTTGGTGCCGGCGCGATGGGCGGCCAGCGCTTTCTCCCGCACCCCGCCGATGGGCAAAACGCGCCCGTGCAGGATGATCTCGCCGGTCATGGAACGGGAGGCGAGGAAACTCATAAGCGCAATTATACTTCAGGCCGCGAGAGCGCATCCCCGGTTTTGTGCCAGAGCCGGTTTACATGGAAAGGAACTCGCGTTCCAAAACAGGTTGTGGTGGTCAGAAATCACCCTCGAAACGGCGGTTGACCGTTGGCAATGTGCCCCGCAATCCCATATCGCAGAAATCAAATGCAGGATAAAATATCCTGCAGGAGGTGACTAATGACTCTCTCGCCAAGGCGTTTGTGGCCCACCGCACTCTTTCTCGGCGTGGCCTTCGACTTCCTGTTTTGGGGGAAAAATCCAGGCGTTTCCTTTGCCATCTATGTCGCCCTATGCCTGGGCGGCGGCCTTTTCGTGCTCATCCTGGAAAAGCAACATCCTTCTTCTGGCGCATCAGGATTGCTGCTTCCCATCGGTCTTTTGGCCGCGATGACGGCCATTCGCGCCGAGCCGATGAGCCTCTTCCTCGCCCATGCGTTGACCCTGCTCCTGATGGCGCTCCTGGCCACAACCTATCGCGGCGGACTCTGGTTCCGGTATAGCCTGAGCGATTACTTCCTGCGTCTGCTGCGGCTGGCAGGGAGCACCCTCACACTCGGGGCGACCGCTCTCGCCAGGGCACGTCGCCGGGAGAACAAAGCGGCTATGAGAGGCGACATCCTCCCCCACATCAAGGCTGTGATGATCGGTCTCCTGCTGGCACTGCCCGTGGTCATCATCTTTGCCTCACTCCTGTCCTCCGCCGACCCGGTCTTCGCGCGACGGATGAACGACCTCATTTCCCTCTTCCGTCTGGAGAAACTGCCGGAATACTTCTTCCGGCTCGTTCTCATTGCCCTGGTCGCCTATGCCCTGGCCGGAGTCTTCCTGCATGCCGCTCTGCGGAGCGAGGACGAACATCTTATCGGGATCGAGTCTCCTCTTCTAAAACCTTTCCTGGGCATCACCGAGGCGGTCACCGTGCTGGGGAGCGTTTTGCTCCTCTTCGCCTCCTTCGTCAGCATACAGTTCCGCTACTTCTTCGGTGGACAGGCCAATATCTCCCTGGAAGGCTACACGTACGCCGAGTACGCACGTCGTGGCTTTGGAGAACTGGTGACGGTCGCCTTCTTTACCCTTCTCTTGCTCCTCAGCCTGAGCGCCATCACACGGCGTACAGGAAGAGCGCGCCTCGTCTTTGCCGCCTTTGGGAGCGGGTTGGTCGCCCTGGTTCTCGTCATTCTCGTCTCGGCGTTCCAGCGCCTTCTCCTCTACGAAGAGGCTTATGGCTTCTCCCGTCTGCGGACGTATACCCACGTCTTCATCCCCTGGTTGGGCGCGCTGCTCATCGCCGTCGCCGCCCTCGAATTCCTGCAACGACAGCGTCTCTTCGCCACCGCTGCCTTGCTGAGCACGTTGGGTTTTGCCATCACCCTCAACCTTCTCAACGTGGACGCCTTCATCGCACGTCAAAACGTTGCCCGCCATGCGCGCGGCGAGGAACTGGACATAACCTATCTGAGCACCCTCTCGGAAGACGCTATCCCGACACTGGTTTCCCTCTACCGAACCCCCTCGCTTCCGTCCCGGACCCGGCACCTGGTCGCCGTGACCCTGGCCTGTTACCGCAACCTGAACAATTACCGCCTCTCCGAAGAACGCCCCTGGCAATCCTCCCGCCTGTCTTACCGACAAGCCCGATACGCCCTGGAGAGCCTGCAAGACGACCTGTCGGCATACCGTCTCGACCCTGAGGGCTGGCCAGTGACCATTGTTGCCCCTGATGGCGAGGCGTTCGATTGTTCTGAGGGCGGCTATCACTGAGTTCCACCTGCGATAACAACGAAAAGGCGACCCACTCGGGGTCGCCTTTTTTACCGGTGGCAAAAGCGTCGTTACGCCAGTTCGACGACTGCGCCAGCCTCTTCGAGTTTCTTCTTGGCTTCCATCGCCGCCTCTTTGCCCACCTGGGTAAGGATTTTGCTTCCGGGGGTCTCGGCGAGGGTCTTGGCTTCGCCCAGGCCCACGCTGGTCAATTGGCGGATGGCCTTGATGACCTCGATCTTCTTGGGGCCGGTCTCCTTGAGGACCACATCGAACTCGGTTTTCTCTTCGGCCTCTTCTGCAGGGGCACCGGCCGCGCCGGCGCCGGCAGCCGCCGCCACAGCGACGGGGGCCGCCGCAGAGACACCCCACTTCTCTTCGAGGATTTTCACCAGTTCAGCAGCCTCGAGGACGGTCAGTTTACTCAGTTCCTCAGCCAGTTTTTCAAGATCTGCAGCCATTTTTCTAAGAACTCCTTTTTCTAAAGATAGAGAATGTTTTCGATTAGTAAATAGTCAGAGCAATTACGCCGCAGGTGCGGCTTGTTCGGAATAGGCCTGGAAGACCGCGGCCAGTTGGCGCGCCGGTTCGGCCACGGTGCGCACCAGTTTCCCTGCCGGCGCCTGTAACACGCCCAGCAGTTGTGCGCGTAGAATCGGCAAGGGCGGGAGAGAGGCCAAAGTCTCAAAACGGCTTGCATCCACCATTTCGGTGCCCATATAGCCGCCTTTGACTTTGAGCACCCCAACATCCTTCATCGCGTCGCGGAGCGCTTTAGCGGTGGCCGGGATATCCTCAAAGGCCAGGCCAACAGCCGTGCTGCCTTCCAGATATCCTTCGGGGACGCTCAGCCCATTGGCCTCAAAGGCCAGTTTGGCCAGGGTGTTCTTCACAACGTGAAACTCCCCACCGGACTCGCGAACTTTGGCACGGATCAGGTCCATATCCTTCATTGTCGCGCCGGTGTACTCAAACAAGAACACGGCCTGGCTGCGGCTCAACCACTCTTTATACTGATTGAGCACCTCTTCTTTACGCTGTCGAGATAGGGCCAACGAATTCACCTCCTTTCCATAAAAAAGTCTTTGCCACTTCCAGGCAAAGACTTCGTCCTCCTTAACGGAGCCGACTCGCAGCGCGAGCGGGAATATTCGAGGTCTTCACCTGGGCAGGAAATTAAGCCCGGCCACTTGCTCCGGGCACCCGCCGTCTCTGGCGAAGTGGCAGTTGTGAGATTATACGGGTCTTACCCGCTCACCTCCATAGCCTGTGCTTGCAAGGGGTCCACTTTGATACCGGGCCCCATCGTCGTGGTCACGGTCACACGTCGGATGTAACCGCCTTTCGCCGCTGCCGGACGAGCCTTCTTGATTGCCTCCATGAGCGCGGCGAAGTTCTCATACAGTTTCTGCTCATCAAACGAGACCTTGCCAATTGGGGCATGGATGTTCGCCGTCTTATCGAGGCGGAATTCCACACGTCCCGCTTTGGCCTCCTTAATGGCACGCGGCAGGTCATCGGGTTGGACAACGGTACCGGCCTTGGGATTGGGCATCAAACCGCGTGGGCCGAGGATACGACCCAGGCGACCCACCTTGCCCATCATGTCCGGCGTGGCGATGGCAACATCGAAATCGGTGAAGCCATCCTGAATCTTTTTCAAGGCCTCATCGTCATCGGCGACAAAATCCGCGCCTGCCTCGCGGGCGAGGTTGGCATGTTCACCCGCCGCGAAGACCAGTACGCGAACCTCTTTGCCCAATCCGTGCGGCAGGATGACCACATCGCGCACTTGCTGATCCGCCTGCCGAGGGTCCAACCCCATGCGCAGGTGGACTTCCACTGTCGCATCGAAGTTCGTGATGGAAGTTTCTTTTGCCAGAGCAATCGCCTCACGCGGAGAATAGAGGCGAGTTCGATCTACTTTGGCCGCTGCGGCCAGGTACTTTTTTCCGTGTTTTGCCATTGTACTCCTCCGTGGTGCCAACGGGCTGACACGTGACGTCAGGCCCTCCCACCGTTTAGTCTACAACTGTGATGCCCATGCTCCGGGCTGTGCCTTCAATCTGACGCATCGCGCCTTCGATATCGATCGCGTTCAAGTCCTTCATCTTCAACTCGGCGATCTCTCGAATCTGCGCGCGGGTCACTGTGCCGACCTTCTCACGATTTGGCTCAGCCGAGCCCTTCTCAATGCCGGCGGCTTTACGCAACAACACGGCTGCCGGGGGCGTCTTCAAGACGAACGTAAACGAGCCATCCGTGTAGATGGTTACCTCTGCAGGAATAATCTCGCCCGCTCGACTTGACGTGCGAGCATTGTACTCCTTGCAGAAAGCCATGATATTGATACCATGGCTGGCCAACGCCGGGCCAATAGGCGGGGCCGGATTTGCTTTTCCGGCCTCGATTTGTAGTTTGACGACTGCTTTAACTTTCTTTGCCATTGGACTCTCCTGTGTGGTTTTTGCGGGCCGGTCTGGACGACCCTCCCACGAGATTGAGCCGGGATTACGCTTTCTCGACTTGTAAGAAATCCAGTTCTACAGGCGTTTCACGCCCAAAGAAACTGACCATCACGCGCACCTTGTTGCGCTCCATATCAATTTCCGAGACCACGCCCCGGAAATCGTTGAACGGGCCATCAATGATGCGCACCCGTTCGCCCACCTTGAACGTGACGTTAATGGTGGGGGCTTCCGCCTCCATGCGCTTGAGAATCTGGGCTACCTCTTCAGGGCGCAAAGGCGTAGGCATGTTGCCCATGCCGACGAAGCCGGTCACACCAGGGGTGTTGCGCACCACAAACCACGACTCCTCGGTCAGAATCATGTTGACCAGCACGTAGCCGGGAAAGATGTGGCGCTCCACCGTGCGACGTTTGCCGTCGCGCACCTCAATCTCTTCCTGCGTGGGGACGATTACATCGAAAATCTTATCTTTCATCCCCATCGTCTCGATGCGCTGTTCGAGGTTGTGACGCACCTTGTTCTCATAACCGGAATAACAATGAACCACGTACCAGGCGGCCTTCGACCTCGGATCATCGGATTCCTCAACCTGTTCCTCATCCAGGTCGAGGAGAGGCTCCTCCGTGGCAGGAAGAGGCTCTTCCTTACTCACCGTATCCTCAACGGGCGCGAGGTCACCTTCCGCTTCCGGCGTCTCGGTCACCGGCGCGGCAGATTCCTCCGCCGGGGGAAGGGATTCCTCCGGGGTGAGCGTCTGATCCTCGAATTGCTCTTCCGGTTCCTGTACGTCCATCACAACCTCAAGCCTGTGTCAGGCTAAATGCCCAGCACCATGTTACGCAAAGCGCCAAACACGATATCCATCAGACCAAGATAGAGACTCATGAAAAGCATCACTACCAGGACGATGAACGTCAGGTTCATTGCCTCCTGGCGTGTTGGCCAGGTGACTTTGCGCAACTCACCAACCGTTTCACGCACGAAGCGCTGGATCGCGTTCTGCTTCTTGCTTTCTTTCTTCTTCTTTGCCAAAGCGCTCTCCTTGCTCTTGTTACGGGCAAAACGCCGCCTCACACGTGCCCCTGGGGGGAGAGGACGGCGTTGCCTCCAGGCAGGCCAGGAGGGACTCGAACCCCCAGCCGCCGGTTTTGGAGACCGGTGCTCTGCCAAATTGAGCTACTGGCCTGTGATTCTCGTGTCGCCTGCTCCGGCCACGTGGAATGGCAAATCCGGAGTTCCGACACGAGAGAAACTATTATTTTGTCTCACGGTGCAACGTATGTTTCCGGCAGCGTGGGCAGTACTTGTTCAACTCCAGCCGACCGGGGTCGTTGCGCCGATTCTTCTCCGTCGTGTAGTTTCGCTCCTTGCACTCACTACATGCCAGTGTAATCACCGGCCGAAGGTCTTTTTTCCTCGATGCCATAGTCCTCTCACAGCCTTATGTGCTGTGCTCCTACTCGATAATCTTGGTGATCACGCCGGCGCCCACCGTCAGCCCGCCTTCCCGAATGGCGAACTTCGAACCCTGTTCCAGCGCCACCGGCACGATCAACTCCACCGTCAGGTTCACGTTGTCCCCGGGCATCACCATCTCCACGCCCTCC
>RFJH01000015.1 GCA_003694975.1 Anaerolineae bacterium
GCCG
This sequence comes from Anaerolineae bacterium, assembly GCA_003694975.1. Lineage (GTDB taxonomy): Bacteria > Chloroflexota > Anaerolineae > Anaerolineales > Villigracilaceae > J097. The sequence goes on from RFJH01000015.1 coordinate 5, forward strand.
ACCTGCGTAGACTGTGCCAGCAGCACCCCCATCTGGGAAGGACAATCCTCGACCGGCTCGCGGAGGTGGTCTCTTCACGCTGGAAGAACGCCCGCGCTCAGGTTCGGTCCATGCTGGCTTACGGCGTAAGAGAGGCGACCGCAACTCAGAAGCAGGAGATGGGAGAAAAAGCGATGACGACTACCATGCCCCAACATTCCAAAGAAGAGCAACTGCGGGGACTGATCGAGCAATTAAGCGCCTACGTGGAGCAATTCCACGGCGGTTCCGTGGAATTCGTCTCCTTTGATGGGAAAGTGCTCAAAGTGCGGCTTGGAGGGGCCTGTCTGGGATGTCCGCTTTCCCCGGCAACGTTGCGCGGTTGGGTCGCGGGGACGGTCCATCAGTTCTTCCCCGATGTCGAGGTCGTGGAAGCCGGACAAGGAGCATAAACCCTCTCTTGACAAACGCAACGACTTGTCGGCGAGGCCATCAGCATCACGCCTCGCCGACTTTCTTTGCCCAGTCCCAAAACGCCTCAGCGCAAGCGGAAGTAGCGCAAAATCAAGTAGACACCGGCAATGAGCAATATCACCGGCCAGAGATAGTTACTCCAGGGGAAATACGGCACTCCGAGGACCAGTCCCAGGATGAGCAACGCGGCAGCAGGAATATACGCCCACCCCAGTCGGCGGCGTTCTCCTGGCAAAAGCGCGACGAGAAGGAACGTGAGTCCCAGCCCAACGAAGAACACGCCATCGGTCTCCGTACCGGGTATCTCGTCCAGAACGGAGATCACGCCCAGCGTAACAAGCACACCGCCGGGGATAAGCGCCCACCACTGTCGCCGGTTGGCGGCAAAAAGAGCGAAGAACCCCAGGCCAATGCCTCCCAGGAAAAACAACCCATCCAGGATTTCCAGGGAGGAAGGAAGAAGCGTGGCAGCCGCCAGACCGAGCAACGTGAAGGCCGGGATGGCCGACCACCCCCGAGCACGCCGGGAAAGGAAAATTCCCAGGAAATACAAGCCTCCGAGGGCGAGAAGCATTCCCCAAAAGATGTTGAATGCCCCTCGCAGCCAGCCCAGTTGCTCCATGAGCAAGAGAGCACCGGCCAGGATAAGCAACAAACCTAAAGAGATGCGATAGTCAATACGCTTCATGGGTTTTTCCTCCCTCATCGGATGGTCACTTTTGCCGCACCGGCATCAATGGCCATCTCCACTTTATGAGGCGCGGTATCGAAATTCTCGGATTGATACAGTCCCCGCTCGCGACGCGGAAAACGAGAGGTATCAATCTCCAGCGCGGCGAGACCCTCCTCGATGCGAATGCGCGCCGCGACGTCCGGGGGCACGCGTACATCCAGGTTGGCGGCACCGGCATCAATGTCCACAAGCGTGTTCGAGGTATGAGCGGGAAGAATTAGTTTGGTCGAACTGGCGCCGGTCTCCAGATGCAGGTAAGTGACGTTGAGGTCCTCGATATCTATGGTCGAACGGCTGGCGCCCATCTCCACGGTGAGGGTAAGCGGTACTTCATCCGTCAGGCGAAAGCGCCACACACCACTTGACGGGCCGAGGAAGGGCACGAACGACGGCCCGGCACTTACACTCACCTCCATGGTGTCTTCACGCCTGTGGCTGGAGTAGGAGATACCGCCCTCCGCCGTCCCTTCCAGGAGATAACCCGGGGAAGCACCGGCGCCGATTTCAATCCGCCCTGCACCATGGGAAAACCGAACGCTACCCTGTTGGGCCCCTTCCAGCGAAACACGGAACGTTTCTTCGCTATGTGGAGCCTTTGCGGGGAACAGGCGACCGAGGATCAGCCATACGCCCAGGAAGATCAGAAACAGCGCCCAGAACCACCCCATGACGTTGGTGATGACTCCACTGGCCTGTAAAAAGAACAACCCTCCCAGAAGGATTAAGACACCACCCCAGAACAGGTCACTGTTGCGAAACATAACGACCTCCTCAAGCGCGAGTGGACCGATAGAGGCCACGTGCGACCAGGAACACGCCCAGAAGAATAATCAAGGTGGCAGGAATGTAGTTGCCAAGCAAGTCCCAGGCGCCGAAGAGCGACGAGAAAGCGAGGAACAAGACAGCGCTGATCACCATCAGATTCAGGCCATGCCGCCACCTGCCGCGTCCCTTCGCGCCCAGGAGAGCAGCAAGGACATTGCCCACACCAACGAAGCCGGGGATCAGAGTCCACATGTAAGCCCACGAGGCCCAGTCGCCACTGGCCTCCTGATAGTAGAGGATTCCGCCGATCCCCGCCACGATACTGGCAGGGATTGCCGTATCCGGATCGCCCACCACCAGGCCGAGCAGCAGGATGAGGATGCCAACGGCAACGATGGCCAACGGCCAGTCATAGTAAGTGGCGAGCCACTCCCGAAAAGCAGGGACGTTCTGCCGGGCAAAGAGCCACGCCCCCGCAAGGATGAGAAGCAGACCCAAAATCAGTTGCGTGCGATTGGAACGCCTCATAAGGTGACCTCCTCAGACAAATCAGGAAAGGGACAAGCCTCCAGGTTCCTCCGTACTATCTACGGCATGAAGCAAGAAACGTTGCACTTCGAGAAAAGAAAAGGGTTTCTGCAGGACTATGCCCACAAAAACCCTTGTTCTCCACGCGTTCAACTCCTCCGAACTCAGGACGAACCCTGTCCGCCTCGTCGGAGCAGGTCTTCACCCAAACCGAGCAGGCCGGTGCCCAGCCTGGGCGGGCGAGTCTTCTCTTCATCTTTCCCGAAACGAATCACCTCGCCGCTATCACTAATGGCTTCCACGGCCAGCCCCAGGCTTTGCAACTCTTTGACCAGGACGCGGAAGGAAGCCGGAATGCTCGGCTCTTCAATCGGCTCACCCTTGACGATGGCCTCATACGTGTTCACACGTCCCTGCACATCATCGGACTTGACGGTAAGCATCTCCTGCAACGTGTATGCCGCGCCATAGGCCTCCAAGGCCCACACTTCCATTTCACCGAAGCGCTGACCACCGAACTGAGCCTTACCGCCCAACGGCTGCTGTGTGACAAGGCTATAGGGACCAGTAGAGCGGGCGTGAACCTTGTCCTCAACCAGGTGATGCAATTTCATAATAGACATTACACCAACCGTCACCGGCTGGTCGTAAGGGAGGCCGGTTTTACCATCGCGCAGGATTTGCTTTCCAAGCGTTGGCATAGGGATACCGGTCTCCAGCATTACCTCCTGAGCCTTCTGGACGATATCTTCGTCAGCGATCCCTTCCGTTGAGCGTCCTAGAGTCTCCATCCAGAGGCGCAAGCAAACGCGTTTGGCCTTTTCATCCGCATCGGGGAATTCACGCCAGTTGGCATCCAGAGGGAGGAAAATGGCATCGGGGTCATAGCCGTGATCGCGCAGCCACTCGCGCACGGTCATGTGACGGGCATAGTTGACATCAAGCAACTTGTAGGGGTCGTACCCGCGCTCGCCAAGCCAATATTCGAGATAGAGACGGCGGGCCTCGTCATCATCTTCAATGAGGCTCAAGTCATATTCCTGCTCTTTGAGCCATGCCCAGGCACGGTCGGTTGCTTCCTTCCAGGCCTGATCCACCAGCCAGGCACGCGCGAGTTCTGCTTCAATCTCTTCTTCGGATGCTCCGTCAAAGACGGGAGTAATGGCACGGAAGCCCAGGCGTTTTGCCGCCCAGCCCAGATGCACTTCCAGCACCTGACCGATGTTCATACGCCCCGGGACACCCAATGGGTTGAGAATGACGTCTACCGGCGTGCCATCCTCCAGGAAAGGCATATCCTCCACCGGGACAACCATGGACACCACGCCTTTGTTCCCGTGACGGCCGGCCATCTTGTCCCCGGCGGTGATTTTGCGACGTTGCGCTACCGAGACACGCACCATCGTTTCAACACCGGCAGCCAGGTCAGAGTCCTCCTCACGGGTGAAAACTTTCACGTCCACGACCTTGCCACGTTCACCATGTGGCATACGTAGAGACGTATCCTTCACATCGCGCGACTTCTCCCCAAAGATAGCCCGCAGGAGGCGTTCCTCGGGGGTAAGTTCTTTCTCACCTTTGGGCGTAATCTTGCCGACCAGGATATCGTTCGGTCCCACCTCCGCGCCGACACGAATAATGCCCCTCTCATCCAGGTCTTTAATCGCATCCTCGCCGACATTTGGGATATCACGCGTGATCTCTTCAGGGCCAAGTTTGGTATCGCGTGCCTCGACCTCGTATTTCTCGATATGCACCGAAGTGAAGCGATCTTCCTGTACCAGGCGCTCGGAGATCAGGATGGCGTCCTCAAAGTTGCCTCCCTCCCATGAAAGGAAGGCCACAACCACGTTCTGTCCCAGAGCCAATTCGCCATTCTCGGTGGAGGACGAATCGGCAAGGATATCGCCCTTGTGCACAATTTGGCCTTTAATAACCGCAGGGCGTTGGTCAATGCAAGTGCTTTGGTTAGAACGCTGGTACTTGCGCAGAGGGTAAGAGACGATCTCGCCATCGTTGGTGCGAAGGATAATCTTCTTCCCGGTGACCGAGATCACCTCACCATCGTGTTCGGCAATAACCACCTGCCCCGAATCGACCGCCGCGTGGTATTCCATACCGGTAGAGACAAGCGGGACTTCAGGGCGCAGGAGCGGCACGGCCTGAGCCTGCATGTTCGACCCCATCAGAGCACGATTCGCGTCGTCGTGCTCGAGGAATGGGATCAACGACGCGCTGATACCCACAATCTGGTGAGGAGCAACGTCCATGAAATCAATATTCTCCGGCGCTGCGAAAAGGAAGCCAGAGTGATGGCGTGAGGAGACTCGTGGGCGGATGAACTCGGCATGTTCGTTCAGAGGGGCGTTAGCCTGGGCAATGACGTACTTATCCTCCGCGTCTGCTGAGAGGTAGGCCACCTCATCAGAGACAAAGGGGACAATGGGGATATTCTGCTTCAGGCGAGCGATCTTCTTGAGCATCTCAGCGGTGATGCGCTCACCATCTTTCAAGATAACCTTACCACTTTTCGGATCTACCAGGTCACCGCGCACAGCGCGTCCTTCCAGGCGCGGGTCATCGCAGGGCAACTCTTTGATCACTTTACGGTAAGGGGTCTCAATGAAACCGTACTCATTGACACGCGCAAAGGAGGCCAGGCGACCGATAAGGCCGATGTTTGGACCTTCGGGTGTCTCGATGGGACAAATACGCCCATAGTGAGAATAGTGAACGTCACGCACATCGAAACCGGCTCGCTCACGGCGCAGGCCGCCCGGGCCCAACGCGGACAGAGTACGCTTGTGGCGCAATTCGGCCAGCGGATTGGTCTGATCCATGAACTGGGACAACTGGCTGGAGCCAAAGAACTCGCGCAGCGCGGCAACGACGGGGCGAATGTTAATCAACGTGATAGGCGAGAGTTGCTCCTGGTCACGGATGGACATGCGCTCTTTGATAACACGCTCCATGCGCCGCAGCCCAACGCGCAGTTTGTTCTGAATCAACTCGCCTACCGTCTTCACGCGGCGATTGCCCAGGTGGTCAATATCATCAGGCTGGACAACGCCATTGTTGATCAAAATCATACGCCGCACCAGCCGGACGATATCCGACTTGGTAATGGTACGATGCTCGATGGGAATGTCCAGGTCCAGTTTCTGATTGAGTTTATAGCGCCCGACGCGCTCCAGATCGTAGTGACGCTGGTCGAAGAGTTGTTCTTCGAGGAATTGGCGGGCGTTTTCCAGGGTGGCCGGGTCGCCGGGGCGCATACGGCGGAAGAATTCGATCAACGCCGCCTCGGCGATGGTCAACCCACCGGAGAGGTCCCACTCCGGCTCCTGACGCAGGGTAGCCGCGATAAAGAGTCGCTCAGGGTTGTTATCAACGTCCTGGAACAATGCCATCAATTCCTCATCCGTCCCGGATTTGATGGGGGAATCGGGGCGACCATCGTCTACAGCGGCCAGGGCGCGCAGGAAGATCGTGATAGGGACAGTGCGTTTACGGTTGAACTTCAGGATAATGTAATCGCTCTTGCGCGTCTCGAACTCCATCCAGGCGCCGCGATCGGGGATGAGTTTCGCCATCGCCAACGGACGACCCGTTGCCCGGTCAACCGGTGCCTCAAAATACACCCCCGGCGAGCGAATCAACTGCGATACCACAACACGTTCTGTCCCGTTAATGATAAACGTCCCCTTCGGCGTCATCTCCGGGAAATCGCCGAGGAAGATATCTTGCTTGATCGGTTCGGGGACATCCGGCCCCGCAAGTAACACGGAAACATAGAGGGGGCGCGCGTAAGTCAGGTCACGCTCCACGCACTCCTCAATGCTATGTTTCGGCTCCTCAAACCAATACTTCAACCCCCACTGCTCGGATTCGGGAGTCCGGCTGGGGAAATATAACTTCATCCCCTTGTTATACGATTCAATGGGGGTAATCTCATGAAAGAGATCGGCCAGCCCCTCAGTTTTCAACCGTTTGAATGACTCGATTTGGACTTCAATGAGATTGGGCAGGGGAAGGGTGACGGGAATACGCGCGTAATTCTTGCTAGGCAAAGGCGATGCCATTCATACTCTCCTGGCGGGAAACTTCTTAAACAAACCAACCCTGTTCGCCGTTCTCCGGCAAACAGCGAACGATTATTATACCTGAAGAATCATACAACGACAAGATTCGCGGGCGCGTTTTCAGGGCTTTTCAAGAGTTTAACAGCCGGTCATCGCCATACCGCTGGAAGATACATATACAGTGGACTCATCTTCAAGACGTGTGCTGTTGGTCGGCAAGGGAATTGCCCTCGCTCGACCCATAGGAACATACTGCGTACAACGTGTGGCTCAGCGGCAGCGGCGGTGACTGCACAACCATCATCGCCAACCTGCATCTCCGCGAGCAGCGTAGCCGAAGCATCCTCACCGCCTGGCCAGCGTGGAAGAAGTGCGGCAACTATTCCCTGAACTCAGAGAATAGGCCCTTCTTTGCTCCTTGAAGGCAGCCTGGCCAGCACACTGCTGGCTAAGGGTGGGGGGTGTTGTTAATGTGCAGAAAGTAGACCGTCTGATGCCCAAACTGGCTTGCTGGGCGGTGAAGAAGTAATCATCGCCCTGGCTTGCCGTGGATTCTATGGTGGAGAGAATCTTATTCCCCTTTTTCTCTTGACGGCTTCGTTAATCGGTAGGCTATGCCGCCGTTCCACTCAAGCCCATGGCCAACTTGCCGCTCCCCTTGCACCTTACACTCGCTTTCACGAGCGGGCGTAGCGGCTGTCCTCTGCAGCCATGGTCGAGCGGCTACTGGGTGGTGGTTGTGCAAACTTCTGGTATGCTACAGTCCACGCAATATGAAGATACGCATAGAGAACCCCATACACCCCTATTATTACAGGTGAGACCATTCGGAAACTCCGTTCACACATGAGCCAGCACCATAGCCCTACGTCGAACGAGTTCTTGGCGTTGATAACGACAGGCAGCCACGGCGACCGC
>RFJH01000126.1 GCA_003694975.1 Anaerolineae bacterium
ATACGGTGCTTCGCACCTACTCGGCCACCGTCTTGGCTTCTACCATTAGAGCGATCCCTGTGATCAAAAGATTTTTCGCATAGATACTTATTAGAGGAAACGAACTTTAGAGGTAGGAGGTCACAATGCGTAAAGGCACCGGTTGTCTTTCGGCGACGGCGGTCATCGCCGCCCTGTTCACCATCCTGGCCATCGCCGGGGTGGTCTACGCGCGGGGCGGCGAGGCCTTCAGCCCGGGGGCGTTGAACGCCCAGGTCGGGGAAGAAGCGTTGGGCGGGGTCACCTCCCACGCCCAGATTGCAGGCGATTGCGGAGCCTGCCATGCCGCGCCGTGGAGCCCGAATACGATGGCCGACCGCTGCATGGTCTGTCACATGGACGTGCGCGTCCAGTTGACCGGGGGCGGCGGCCTGCACGGGGTGCTCTACCAGGAGAATCCCGGAGCGACCTGCCGCGACTGCCACCCGGAGCACAACGGCCCGACGGCCTCCCTGGTCAAGGTGGACGCGGCGAGCATCCCGCATGACCGCTTCGGCTTCTCGTTGCAGGCACACAGCCGCCGGGGTGCCGGGCTGCCGCTCGCCTGTGAGGATTGTCACTCCGGCGGAGAGTTCTCCTTCGACCCGGCGACCTGCGCGACCTGCCACCGCCAGAACGACCCGGCCTTCACCCAGGCACACATCCTGGGCTACGGGGAGGACTGCCTGGCCTGTCACGACGGCGTGGAGACTTATGGCGCGGCGTTCGACCACGCGACCCTCGCCTTCCCCCTCACGGGCAAACACACCCTCGTTGTGTGCACGGAATGCCACCTCGACGCGCGCTCCCTGGACGATTTCCGCGCCACACCCCAGGACTGCTTCTCCTGCCATCGCGTGGACGAGCCGCACGGCGGACGCTTCGGCCAGGACTGCGCGGCCTGTCACACAACGGAAGGCTGGTCTCCGGCGCAGTTCGACCACAACCTGGCCGCCTTTCCTCTGGAAGGGAAGCACGCCTCTGTAGCCTGCGAATCCTGTCACAACGGCGCGACCTACGCGGAGCGCTACACAGCCACTCCCACCGACTGTTTCTCCTGCCACCAACAGGACGACCAACACGCCGGCGCCCTGGGCACGGACTGCGCCGCCTGTCACACACCTCAAGGATGGGACCAGGTCAACGTGGACCACAGCCGCTTTGCCTTCCCTCTGACCGGTGCCCATACCCGCGCGGCCTGCGAATCCTGTCACCAGAACGGCATCTTCAAAGGGACGCCGATGGAGTGCGTCGCCTGTCACCAGGACGTGGAGCCGCATCAGGGCCGTTTCGGGACGGACTGCGCCGCCTGCCACACCACCGAGGCCTGGAAACCGGCCACATTCGACCACAACCTGGCCCGTTTCCCTCTGACCGGAGCGCATCTCAACGTGGCCTGCGAGAGTTGTCACATCGGTGGCGTTTATCAGGGGACGCCGATGGATTGTTATTCCTGCCACCGGCAGGATGAGCCGCACGGCGGACGCTTCGGTACGGACTGCGCCGCCTGCCACACGACGACAGCCTGGAAACCCGCCACCTTCGACCACAATCTGACGAACTTCCCCCTCACCGGCGCTCATGCCCGCCTGGATTGCTCCCGCTGTCACGGCTCCGGCGCGTTCACAGCCCTATCGACGGCCTGCGCCTCCTGTCACGCCGACCCGGCCTTCCACCGCGGCGCCTTTGGCACGAACTGCGCCTCCTGCCACTCCACTTCCTCCTGGACTCCGGCGGCGTATCGCGGCAGCCATCCCACCATTTCCCACGAAGGCGGCAGCGGCATTCATCACGGCGGCGCCTCCTGCCGTACCTGCCACCCCTCTACCGTGTACTCCTACACCTGCCTGGCTTGTCATAGCAACAACCAGGGTGGCGAAGGCGGGGGAGGCGGCCACGACGACTGAAGCCGATCCCTTAAGGAGACAGTCACTTCGGAAATGACTGTCTCCTTGCTTCACCTCGCTTCCCCCAAGCGCAGAACCTCGCGTCGAGCAGAGGCCGACCGGTAGGGAGGCCGCAGTCGAGACGCCGTTGCGCGGTGCTTGCTCTCCGAGTGGCCGCGCAGCAGCCGTATCGAATCGAGGAGAGCCCCTCGATACGTGCCTGCGACGCTACTTGGGGCGCGGTGCGTGCTCCCCAAGTAGACCGAGCGGAGCGAGATCGTATCGACGAGAGCGGCCCTGCGCACACCTCTTCGGGAACGCTTGTTTTGGGAGGGATTCTGTTGTATAGTGAAAGAGACGCCTCGCCCGCCGGGTATGAGCGTAACACCCCCACCCAAGACAGGCCAAAGGCGAAGGAGCACCCGATGAGACGTTGGAACGGATGGGGTGAGACCCACATCACCTACCCCCTCCCCGAATCGGCACGGCGCTATCTTAGCGCCCTGGTGGGAGAAGGAGAACCCATCCCCGACGCCGGCCTGCAAGACGTCCTGACCACCGTCCCCGCCTCGCGGCTTCCCAACCACCCTGCCATAACACACGACCCTTACGAGCGCCTGACACACGCCCGTGGACAGTCCCTCCCCGACTGGATTGCCCTGCGCTATGGGCGTATCGCCTCCTTCCCGGACGGTGTGGCCTGCCCTGCCTCCGAGGAGGAAGTGCGTGCCCTGATCGCCTTCGCCGAAGAGACCGGCGCCCACCTGATCCCCTACGGCGGCGGGACGAGCGTGGTCGGCCACATCAACCCCTTCCCGGGCGACGCGCCAATCCTGACCATAGACCTCTCGCGCCTCAACCTGCTGCTCCACCTCGACGAGAAAAGCCGCCTGGCGACCTTCGGTGCGGGCGTCTCCGGGCCGCGCCTGGAGGCCCAGTTGCGCTCGCATGGCTATACGCTCGGTCATTACCCCCAATCCTTCGAGTACTCCACCCTCGGTGGCTGGGTTGCCACCCGCTCTAGCGGTCAGCAATCCCGCTTCTACGGTCGCATAGAAGACTTGTTCGCCGGTGGTCGCCTGGAGACCCCAACCGGCACGCTTGAACTGCCTCCCCACCCGGCCTCCGCCGCCGGCCCAGACCTGCGCCAGTGCGTCCTCGGCTCGGAGGGTCGGCTGGGCATCCTCACCCGCGTCGTCGTCCGCGTGCGCCCTGCGCCACGACACGAATCCTTCCGCGCCTACTTCTTCCACGATTGGGAAGCGGGCGTAGAAGCCGTGCGCGCCATCGCCCAGGCCGGTCTGCGCCTCTCGATGGTACGCCTGAGTGACCCCCTGGAAACCGAGACCACCCTGGCACTGGCGGGCAAAGAGCGCCTGATCGCCTGGGCAGACCGTGGGTTGAAACTCCTGGGATACGGCGCAAGGCGCTGCCTGCTTTTGCTCGGCTTTACAATCGAGGACGGTCAAGAACGCATCGCCCGCCAGGAGCGTCGTGTCGCCGAACACATTGTGGGCACCTGGGGCGGCCTGTCGGTGGGGACGCTCATAGGCGAGCAATGGCGGCGCTCCCGCTTCCGCACTCCCTACCTGCGCAACACACTCTGGAAACACGGCTACGCCCTGGATACCCTGGAGACCGCCGTCCCCTGGGAAAAAGTGCAGGAAACGGCTGCCGACATCCTGTCCGCGCTGCGAAGCGGACTTGAAGAGGAGGGGGAACGCGTCCTGGCCTTCGCTCACATCTCCCACGTTTACAACACCGGCGCGAGCATCTACGTCACCTACCTCTATCGCCGTACCGCCGACCCCGACGAGACCCTGGCACGCTGGGAACGCCTCAAGCGCGCCGCCAGCCGCGCCATCCTGACTCACGGTGGGACGATCAGCCATCAGCATGGCGTGGGTCTCGACCACGCTCCTTACCTGGCCGAAGAAAAAGGGCGGGCCGGCCTCTCCCTCCTCCAGGCGCTTTGCCGCACGCTGGACCCCCGAGGCATGATGAACCCGGGCAAACTGCTGCCCCCCTAAGCAGCAGGCCCGCGCTCAGAACACTTTTAATGCCCATCTTTCGCAAAGAGACAAGGAGGAGCAAAGGATGTCCGATTCTCCCTTCATCCTGGCAATTGACCTGGGCACCTCCGGCCCCAAAGTGGCGCTGGTGAGCGGCGAGGGGGAAGTCATCGCCGCCGACTTCGAGAGGGTGGAGCAGATTTTCCTCCCCGGCGGCGGGGCCGAACAGCGCCCCGAGGACTGGTGGACGGCCATCGTCACCGCCACGCGTCGCCTGCTCGCCGGAGGGCGAGTCGGCGCTGCGGACATCGCGGCCATCTGCTGCACCAGCCTCTACTCCACCACAGTGCCCGTCGGCGAGGACGGTCGTCCTCTGGCCAACGCCATCATGTGGATGGACACGCGCGGCGCGCCGTACGTGCGTCGCCTCGTCGGCGGGGTGCCCTCCGTAGAAGGTTATGGGCTGGGCAAACTTATTCCCTGGTTGCGTCTCACCGGCGGCGTGCCCACCCGCTCCGGCAAGGACTCTCTGGCACACATTCTCTACCTCAAACACGAACACCCCGAAATCTACCGCCGGGCACGTTTCTTCCTCGAGCCAAAGGACTACCTTAACCTGCGCATGTGTGGACGCGCCGCGGCGACCTACGACTCGATCAACCTGCACTGGCTGACCGACAACCGCGATATCCACCACATCCGCTACCATGAACGCCTGCTGCAAATGGCCGATGTGGACGGCGAGAAACTGCCGCCCCTCGTCAGTGGTCTGGAAGTCCTGGGGACGCTGCGCCCGGAGGCCGCTGAAGAACTCGGCCTGAGGCCGGAGGTACGCGTCGTCGCCGGCGTGACCGACGCCCAGTCCGCCGCCATCGGCGCCGGCGCAATCGAGAACTACGTCACCTACCTCTACCTGGGAACCTCCTCCTGGATTTCCTGTCACGTCCCCTTCAAGAAGACCGACCTCCTGCACAACATGGCCTCCCTCCCCTCCGTCCTGCCCGGTCGCTACTACGTCGCCAACGAGCAGGAATGCGCCGGCGTGTGCCTGGACTTCTTGCGTGAGAGCGTACTCGGCATGGACCTGCCCTCCGCCGAGGCCTATCGTGCCCTGGACCGCGCCGCCGAGGAGGCGCCCCCCGGCAGCGGCGGAGTCATCTTCACCCCCTGGCTCTACGGGGAACGCACCCCCATCGAAGACCCGAACGTGCGCGGCGGGTTCTTCAACCTCTCCCTGAACACCACCCGAAGCGAATTGATTCGCGCCGTCTTCGAGGGGGTGGCCTACAACGCCCGCTGGCTCCTGGAGTGCGTGGAGCGCTTCGTGC
>RFJH01000127.1 GCA_003694975.1 Anaerolineae bacterium
GGGCGATGGTCTCTCCGGTTGCCATGTGCAGCCGTCCACCGTATGCCTGCACCAGTTTCTCCGCTTGCAGCACGTCTTCCGGCGTTCCAAAGGCGATCAGACGGTGGTTGAGGAGCATGATGCGGTCGAAGTGACGGGCGGCCTGGTCCAGGTCGTGCGTGGCGACCATCAGGGTCACGCCCCGGTTCTGGAGTTCGTCCAGCAGGGACAGGACCTCTCGCTGGGCCGGAGCATCCAGGCCGGTGAGGGGTTCGTCCATCAGCATCAGTTCGGCTTCCTGCGCCAGGGCGCGGGCGATGAACATGCGTTGTTGCTGTCCGCCGGAGAGTTGACCGATTTGCCGGTCGGCGAGTTCGCGCAGGCCGACCGTCTCCAGGGCCTCGTGGACGAGGGCCCAATCGCGTCGTTTCGGCCAGCCCAGGGGGCCCAGTTTGGCGATGCGTCCCATCATCACCACGTCCGCCACGCTGACCGGGAAATCCCAGTCCACCTGGCTGCGCTGAGGGATATAGGCGATGCACACGTGACCATGTGGCCCGGAGCCGAAGACGCGCACTTCCCCTTCGGTAGGGGAGAGCACGCCCGCAACGACCTTGAACAGGGTGCTTTTTCCGGCGCCGTTTGGTCCCACCACGGCGACGCGCTCGCCGATGTGGAGATGGAAGGTAATCTCTTCCAGTGCCGTGCGTCCGTCGTAGCGGACGCTCAGTTTGCGCACGTCCAGGATGGGTTGGTCTTCCTGGTGGTGGAAGTGAGGGTACATGGCCTGAGGGGGGTGGGGAGATGATGGCGGTCGGAGTGAATTTCTACTTCAATGCTTCGGCGATGATGCGGTCGAAATGAATTTCGACCCCGGGCTTTGGCATTTTGGTCGAAATGAATTTCGACCTACTTTAATGCTTCGACGATGGCAGAGACATTATAGCGCATGAACGCCAGGTAACTTCCTGCTTCTCCGGTCGGTTCGCTCAGAGAGCCGGTGTAGACGCGCACCAACCGCACGCCGGTATCCGCGGCGATTTGTTCCGCCAGCGCCGAATTGACGTTGGCGCCGACGAAGATGGCCGGCACCTCGTACTGCCGAATGGTATCTTCCAGGGTGGCCAGTTCGCGGGCCGATGGCGCGGCGTCCGTGCTGAACGAGGCGATGACCGCCCCGATTTGCTCGAAGCCGTACTCCTGAGCGAAGTACCCGAAAACGGCGTGGTCGGTGACCAGTTTGCGACGTGCGGGAGGGATTTGCGTCACCTGTTCACGAATCCAGGCGTCCAGAGCACGCAGTTCCCCGGCGTAGGCTTCGGCGTTGGCGCGGTAGTCTTCGGCGTGGGCCGGATCGGCTTCGGTGAGCGCGCGGGTGATGTTTTCGACCCAGACGAGAACGTTGTTCGGGTCCATCCAGGTGTGTGGATCGCCCGTCCCGTGTTCGTCGCCTCCTGGGAGAGGGAGCAGGGCGATGCCTTCGGAGACCTCGACGAGGCGCGCCTTACCCCCGGCGCTCTCCAGGAGAGGAGGCAGGAACGCCTCCAGGCCGGCGCCGTTGGCAAAGACGACCTCCGCCTCGGCCACGGCGGCGAGGTCCTGTGGACGCGGCTCGAAGGCATGGGGGTCCACGCCGACGGGCAGGAGGGTGGTGAGGGCGATATGCTCGCCTCCTACCTGGTGGACGACGTCGGCGACGAGGGTCGTCGTGGCGACGACGCGAAGCCTCTCCTCAGGCGATGGGGTCGCGTGAGGGCCGCAGGATGCCACCGCGAGGGGCACGGCGGCGAGCAGGAGCAGGAGGGGCTTTCGCATGAGGCTGTGGGGGCGCTACGGGCCGCTGACGACCGGATAGCCCGCGCTGCGCCAGGTCTTCACGCCACCGGCCATGCTGGTGACGCGGGGAAACCCCGCATCGAGCAGGATATCGCGCCCGACCTGACTGCGATTCCCGGAGCGGCAGACGACCACGATTTCCCGGTCGCGCGGCACCTCGTCCAGGCGGTTCGGGAGTTCATCAAGAGGGATCAGGGTCGCGTTGGGGATGTGGTACTCGTTCCATTCTTCGACGGTACGCACGTCCAGGAAGAAGGCACCGGCCTGGTATTTCTCATAGGCCTGGTCTACGGAGATCTCCGGCGGGAGGGCGGATGCGCCGCTCCGGTTGCCGGTCAGTGCGATGAGCACGAAGGCCAGCGCGGCGACGGCCAGGATGCCCAGTTGGACGGCGGGGCGACGCAGGATGGCGCCGAGAGAGGGCTTTCGCCGTCTGCGCGTTCGGCGGCGTGAGGATGTTCGACGAGACATGATTCCTCCTTCGGAAGGGGTCTATGCCATTAGATGGGAGGCGAGGGGAAAGGTTGCACGGCGCCGCGCCCGCGCGCCAGTCTGACCTGGCGCAGGGCCGTCTGTCGTGCCGCCGCACACATCTCGCCCATGTGGACGAAACGATAGCCCTGTTCTTGCAGCCTGATCAGGACGCGCTCGAAGATGTCCATCCCCCGTTGGGCGTTGCGCAGGATGGCGCGCTTCTCCAGCCCTCTGACGCCGTCATCGAACTTCGGACGGTAGAGATCGTGAGGATGGGAGAGGAAGACGGCCATGTCGGGGAGGGGGAAAAGCGCCAGCAGGGCGCGGTAGGCCCGCCAGCCGAGGAGTTTGACGTAACTCAGGGCGAACATCACCCGCACGGTGGGCAAGGCAGTGATGGGACATTCCATCAGGTCGGCGCCCTCTCGTGTGACGCGAAAGGGTACGATGGGCATGTGGGGGTTCCAGTAGCCGTTCTTCCCAAAGCGGATGGAGGGGTAGAGACTGGAATCAAAACGAAAGCCGTAATCCATCAGGGCGTGCAGGCCTTCCGCCGTAATGGCTCCGATGGGAGCGCGGAACCCCGCCGGGTCCTTGCCGAGGAACTCCCGGAAGGTCTGCACGGCGAGGCGGATTTCCGCGCGTGTGCAGGCCGTGCGCGGGTCGTGACGGTGGGAGTGTACGCCGAACTCGGTGGGGATGCGCTTTGCCAGTTCCAGGATGTCCGCGCCGTATCGCTCCAGCACGGAGGTGACCAGGAAGGCGGTCAGGCGCACGTCGTGCTTCTCCAGGATGCGGACGTAGCGCTCCAGGAGGTCGGGTTCATCGAAGAGGCGGATGCGTCCCCGGGAGTTCGCCAGATCGGCTTCCACATCCAGCGTGATGCAGGCCAGTTTTTGGGGAGGCGATGTCATGGCTGGGGCAGGTTGGTGGCGAAGTAAGTCTTGATGCGGCGCGTGAACCAGATTCCCTCGAATCCGGCCTGTGCGGCGAGGTGGCGAAATTCCCGGCGCGAGTAGAGGTACACGCCCGGACAACGGTTGACCTTGATGTAGACCTGGCGCAGGTACCACGTGAGCACGTCGCGTTTGCGGGCGAGGTCGGGGAAATCGAAGAGGATGTAACGCGTCCGCAGGTTGCGCAGGAAGGCCAGCAGGGACGGGGCATCGAAGTATTCGATGACGCCCAGGGCGGTGACCAGGTCAACCTGAGGGAGTGGCCGTTCGGGGTGGATTACGTCGGCGACGAAGAAGGTCATTTTTTCGGGGGTCTCGCTTTCGGCGCGGCGGCGGTTGGCGATTTCGATGGCTTCGGCGGAGATATCTACGCCGGTGACGTGGGCCGCGCCGGCCTCCAGAAGACGCAACGCGAAGCGCCCCGAGGCGCAGCCGACATCCAGGACGCGCAGCCCGCGCAGATGAGGGCGCAGGACCTCCAGGGCGGCGTCCATGCGGCGGTACATGTCGTCGCGGCGGAAGAGGGAGGAAAGACGGTCCCACCAGGAGGGCGGTTGCAGATAGCGGTCGTCGTAGTAGGCGCCGGCTTCCCAACTGAGGACGTGCTTCTCCCAATACTCGCCGATTTTGGATTTGACAGGGGTCATGGTGTGCTCCGTGAGGGGGATTGTTTCCGGCGCAGCCTCTCGGCGCGATGACGCAGTTCCTGCCGATAGCGGGCGCGCGCTCGCGGCGGGAGATGGCCGTTCTCCACCAGCGCCGTCGCCTGGCCGGTCCAGTGGAGGGCGGCGGCGAAATCTCGCACGCGGTGCTCGTAATACTTCGCCAGTTCCACGCAGGCGTAGACGTGACCGCGCGCCGCGGCCTGCTCCCACCAGCGAACGGCCTCCGCCAGGTCGCCACGGCGCTTCTGCAGGATGGAGAGCCTGCGCACCGCCGACCAGTAATCGGCCTCCGTCAGGTCTTCTTTTTCCAGGCCGCGTTCGTAAAGACGGGCGGCTTGCTCCCAATGCCCCAGGTCTTCGTAGAGACGGGCGATGGCGATCAGGTCGAGGCCGTGCTCCACACGGCCATCCGCCAGAGGGTCCTCCAGCAGGTGAGCGATGTGGGAGAGCAAGGCGGCCAGGGCGAGGATGTCCATGGCGTTGTGGTAGAACACGCCTTTGAGCGGACGGGCGTCGCCGCTGTGGAGATAGTCAAAGTAGATGTAGGGAATTTCGTATCCCGGCACTTCTTCTTCGCCGCGCGGGGCGTCCAGGAGGTGCTCTTCGAGGAATTTCAGCGTGCGGCTGGGCAGGCGCGGTCGCCACAGGCGGCGTGCCAGGGGGAGCAAATCCAGGTGAAGGAGATCTCCCAAAGGCGACGGGACGCCGTACAGCGTGTAGCGCGTGCGTAGCAAAGGGAGGTCGAACGTCTTGCCGTTGTAGGTGACCACCGCTTCCGCCGGCGCCAGGAAGGCGGCCAGGGCCTCCAGCATGGCGGGCTCCTCGGCGGGGTCACGCAGGAAGAACTGCGCCAGGCGGAACGCCTCGCCCTCGAAGCGCCCGACGCCGACCAGGAAGACATACGTCCCGGTGCCGCCGACGAGGCTGCTGGTCTCGGTATCCAGGAAGGCCAGGGACTCCAGGGGCAGTTCGCGCAGACGGGGTTCCCGCGCCCAGGCGGCGATGACCTCTAGCGGCGCGTTCGGGCGAATGGCCGCGCGTCCGTGGCGCTGCTCGGCAGGAAAGCGCTGCTCGTAGACGAATGCCTCGCCGGAAGGGGTTTGACGGGATTCGCCTGGGAGCAGGTCTTCGATTCGATAACGGGACGAAGGCTGCGGCGGAGTCCGATGCGGGTCTGCCGGGCCGAGGGAGACGCCCAGGGTTTTGAGACGTTCGAGCAGGGAATCGTCCAGATGAGGAGGCATGTCCTCAATTGTACCGCTTTCGGGGGGACGGTGACGAAGATTCGTGCTACACTATGGGGCAAGTCAACGCGGAGGAGTCGCCATGGTTCGATTGCCGACGAAAGGACATTCCAGGGAGGAGATTTTGGAGAGGATGCGCGCCGTGCGTGATCACGATGTCCGCTGGCAGCAGGGGCGCGCTTTCGGGCTGGTCTATCATCTCAACGAAGAGGTGGACGCGCTGCTCAAAGAGGCCTACACGATGTTCTTCAGCGAGAAC
>RFJH01000128.1 GCA_003694975.1 Anaerolineae bacterium
GGCGATCCGACCGTGGACGCGGTGACGGCGATCCGCGTGGTGGCTTCCCGGCCAAAAGAGCCTGCCTGAGACGAAAGCAACCGGACGCTCACCTGATGCAGAGGGCGCGCCGGGTGGAGGCGGCGTGTCCTTTTTCTTGACGCCTGCCCAATGCGGGTTATAATTCAACGTCTGAATTTTGGAAACCTTATGACACAACCTCCCTCGAACACCGCCCGCGAACTCTCGCTCCTGGAATACATCGAACGTGACCCGGATGTGACTCAAGCGACCCTCGCCGCCCAACTCGGCGTCGCCGTGGGGACGGTCAACTGGCATCTCAAGCGGTTGATCGCCAAAGGGTATATCAAGGTCAAACGCGCCGAGCGCAGGAAACTGCGCTATATCATCACACCGGAGGGCCTCGCCCTGCGCGCTCGCCTGACGATGGATTACATCGAGCGCTCCCTTGCCCTCTATCGCAAGATGCGTCAGAAGGTGAAGGAGCATCTCGCTACCGTTCGCCAGGCCGGCTTCGACCGCGTGCGCCTGAAGGGCGAGGGCGACGTGGCCGATATCTGTCGCCTGACGTGCCTCGAACAGGGCATTGAAATCGTGACGGACGACGGTGTGCCGGAACTGGAAGTGAACGGCCTGAAGGTGCTTTTACACATGGAGACGGAGAACGCATGAAACAGGAGCATCATGTCCTGGTTACAGGCGGGGCGGGGTATATCGGTTCGCTCCTCACGGCGGAGTTACTGCGCGTCGGCTATCGCGTTTCGGTGGTGGATTCTCTGCTCTTCGGCGGCGAATCGCTGCTTGGTTCCTTTCATCATCCCAATTTCCACTTCGCTCAAGCCGATGTGACCGAGCCGCGTGCCGTGCGCAGCGCCCTGCCGCGCGGCTGGCCTACGCCGGAAGCCATCGTCCATCTGGCGGCCATTGTGGGCTTCCCGGCGTGTCAGGCGGTGGGGAAACAGGTCGCCTGGCGCTACAACGTGGAGGCCACGCAGCGCGTCTTCGAGCAGGCGAACGACTTGGGCACGAAGCGTTTCCTCTTCGCCTCGACCTACAGCGTCTACGGCCTCTCCCCCGACGGGCGCCCGGTCACCGAGGAAGCACCGCTGAACCCCCAATCCCTCTACGCAGAGACGAAAATCGCCGCCGAACAATACCTTCTGGAGCAGGGAGATGGGGTCACCGCGCCGTTGATTTTCCGCTTCGCTACCCTCTACGGCATCTCACCGCGCACGCGCTTTGACCTGATCGTCAACCAGTTCGTGTTGGAGGCCTACACCAAACACGAATTAATCATCTACCAGCGTGGCTACTCGCGCTCATTCGTCCACGTGCGGGACGTGGTTCGTGGTATCATGCTGGCTCTCGAAGCCCCTATGGAGAAGTTTCGCCGCCAGGTTTACAACCTGGGCACCGAGGAAGGCAACTACACCAAAGATGAGATTGTGGACCTGGTGCGCAAACGCCTGCCGGAGACGAGGGTCTTTTACAAAGACCTGAGTTTCGGCGGCGATATGCGCGATATCACCGTCTCGTTCGAGAAAATCCGGCGCGAATTGGGCTTTCAGACCGAATTGAACGTGGATGACGGCGTCCGCGAAGTCTTGCGGGCTTTGCAGATGGGCCTCATCCGTGACCCCTTCGACGCGCGCTATCGCAATGCGCAATTCATCGTCCAATAACCCCTGATGGAGAATCGAATGATCGGGAATTTCTGGCAAGGAAAACGCGTGATTGTCACCGGTGGGGCAGGCTTCCTGGGCTCGTTTGTGACGGAGGAACTGATCCGGCGCGGCGCGCGCGACGTCCTCGTCCCGCGCAAACAGCACTATGACCTCACCGACCGCGACGCCGTCCGTCGCCTCCTGGACGACGCCATGCTCCCGCCCGAGGAGCGTCCCGCTCACCTGACGCCCCCCGGCCTCTCGCCCTCTCAAGCCGCGACGACCTCCTCATTTCAACCTTCCGATTTGATAGTTATTCATCTCGCAGCCCACGTGGGAGGCATCGGCGCCAACCGCGAACACCCGGCGGAGTTCTTCTATGATAACCTGATGATGGGCGTGGAACTCATGCATCAGGCCTGGCGTCGCGGCGTGGGCAAGTTCGTCGCCATTGGCACGGTGTGCGCCTACCCGAAATTCACCCCCGTGCCGTTCAAGGAAGACGACTTGTGGAACGGCTATCCCGAAGAGACCAACGCGCCCTACGGCCTGGCGAAGAAAATGCTCCTCGTGCAGGCGCAGGCCTACCGTCAGCAATACGGCTTCAACGCCATTTATCTCCTGCCCGTCAACCTCTACGGCCCGCGCGATAACTTCGACCTGCAAACCTCGCACGTCATCCCGGCCTTGATTCGCAAGTGCATCGAGGCCCAGGAGCGCGGCGAGAAGGAAATCGTCGTCTGGGGCGATGGCTCGCCGACGCGCGAGTTCCTCTATGTGGAGGACGCCGCCGAGGGCATCCTCGCAGCGGCAGAGAAGTACGATGGCCCGGAGCCGGTCAATCTGGGCTCAGGGCAGGAAATCTCCATCAAAGACCTGGCGGAGATGATCGCCCGTCTCACCGGCTTCGAGGGCAAACTCGTATGGGATACCAGCAAGCCGAACGGTCAGCCACGCCGCGCCCTGGACGTGAGCCGCGCGAAGGAATATTTCGGCTGGCAGGCGAAGGTCCCCTTTGAAGAGGGCCTGCGTCGTACGATAGCCTGGTACCGCGAGCATCGCGCCGAGGTCGCATCCTGATGGCCGAACTGACCCGCTCCGAACCTGCCACTATTTATATCAAGCCCTCTACGGGCATCGCCGCGCTCAATTTGCGCGACCTGTGGCTCTACCGCGAACTGGTCTTCTTCCTCATCTGGCGCGATCTGAAAGTGCGCTATAAGCAGACCCTCCTGGGCGCAGCCTGGGCGATCATTCAGCCGGTGATGACCATGGTGGTCTTCACCATCTTCTTCGGCAAACTGGCGAAGGTTCCTTCGGATAATATCCCTTATCCTATCTTCTCCTACACCGCCCTCCTGCCCTGGGGACTCTTCACCACGGCGCTCAACCAGGCGAGTCGCTCGCTGACATCCAATCACAACATGATCACGAAAGTCTATTTCCCGCGCCTGGTGCTGCCGCTGGCTTCCGTCCTGGCAGGCGTGGTGGACTTCGCCATCGCGTTCCTCGTCCTTCTGGGGATGATGGCGTACTACCACGTCACTCCGACCGCTGCGATCTGGACCCTGCCGCTCTTCCTCCTGCTGGCGCTGGTCACCGCGCTGGGCGTGGCGCTCTGGCTCTCGGCCTTCAACGTCCAGTACCGTGACGTGGGCTATGCCCTGCCTTTCCTGACCCAGTTCTGGCTTTTCATCACGCCGATTGCCTACTCCTCCAGCCTTGTGCCGGAGAAATGGCAGGTCATCTACTCGCTCAACCCCATGGCCGGCGTGGTGAACGGCTTCCGCTGGGCGCTCCTCGGCGCCGGCGACGGCCCCGGCCTGACCCTGGCGGTCTCCGTGCTGATCTCGCTCCTCATCCTGGTCGGCGGGTTGTTCTATTTCCGCAGCATGGAGCGCACATTTGCAGACCTGATTTGATGGCAACAAGACTTTTTGCGAGAGATTCCTATGTCTGAAGTTTTCGAGAAACTGACTCACTTTGTTCAAAAGGTTTTCAAGACTACTGTTGAGATATTTCTAGAGGCTCTGAGGCTCAGCCCGAATGCACAGGGGTATGTGCTCGGTTCAATCACCGAACTCCTTCTCAAGCGAGAACTGGAGAGCCTCGGATTCGAGGTAAAGAGGATTCGCGAGAAATGGGAAGGACGGAAACATCCTCGCCACCATGGGGATTTCTACTTTCGCAAGACCGATACCCCTCACTGGTTTGTTTTGGAAGCGAAGGGCGTAAAGTCGAATTCGGAGAAATGGCATCGTTTGTATAATCTGGAAAATCTCAAAAGGTTTCTTATCGCTCACGCGGAGAAAATCCATTGGATTGACCAGAAAAATGAGATTGAGCCACAGGTGACACGTTGGCTTCGCGAGCACTTACCTCGCCTTTTCGATGACTATGCTCAAACTCTCTACGAATATGAGGAGGTCCAGGATTATTTGCAGAGTCCGCCCAAACGAGCGACCTCGAAATTTGAATCTATGACGGCACTTAGGGGATATAGCCGAGAACAACTCACCGCTTTGATCGAAGAACGGTTAGATTATGTGATGTCCAGGGTCAAGGTTCTGGAAACGCACTTCGTTGCCGGGACCTCCGGGAGCGGCGAACGCACTCTGGCGACTCCTCGCAAGGATGAATTTAACGTTGTGGCAGTGGATATTGTCCTTCGTTATCCCGAGCACAAATTCCTATTTGCGAATCCCAGGCACCTGTCACCATCGGGAAGCGATCCCAATCACTTACAACAGAATTACGTCATCGGCTTCGTTTTTGAAGATGAGCAAGGAGTTCCAACGCTGAGCGTGAGCGAAGAGTGGCTGGATGATTTTATGGAAGTCTATGCGACCTTGAGGCCTGAGGACAGCGTCGAGGAAAAGGATATGCAGGTCGATACGAGGTACAGGAAAGTTGATGACTGATGTCTTCAATGGGCGCAGGGAGCGTTTGAATCATGGATGAGAACAAACAACGTCCTCATAGGATACGAGAGCAACTGTTATTATTCACCGAGGCTTCCTCGCTGCCTGATCACCTGCCGCAACCCGATGAATTGCGGCCTGCATTCGATTTGCTTGCACTCTTTGACGAATGCCATAACTATATTTATGCGAATGAGGGCCTGCTGAAAGAAAGAATTTTCCATGAGATCGTCAAACTATTGGTAATGAAACTCTACGATGAGCAGATAAACAGGGAGGGAGAATTACAGTTCGGAATCACGGCCTCTGAATATGAAGCCCTCTTGCGAGGCGAAGAAAATCCTTTTGAAAGACGTCTTTCTCGATTGTACACAGCAGTTCACGAACGCTATCACGATTTGATTGCAGAAACCGCCCTCAGATTAAAGCCCCTTACTTTGGCCTACGTCGTTGCGCGCCTCCAGCGTGTTGACCTCACGAATACACCGGGCGACGTAAAAGGGGAGGCTTTTCAATCATTTGTGTACCGCTATCAAAGAGGAGACCGAGGGGAATTCTTCACGCCGTATCCGGTCGTGAGATTGGCGGTTGAGATGATTGCGCCGAAGCCTGATGAAAAGGTTATCGACCCGGCCTGTGGCAGCGGGGGGTTTCTGATTCAAACAATTTCTTTTTTACGGAATTCTTTCCCTCAAACGGACATTACTGCCTACATCCGTGAGAATGTTCGGGGGGTGGAGTTCAACCCTGATATCGCATTGGCGGCCACGGTTCGCCTGGCCTTTGAGGGGGGCACAGGAACAGAAATCCTCTGTGCGAACTCGCTCTCCGAGATCGATGAACTTGACGGCACCTTTGACGTTGTGCTTACCAATCCCCCCTTTGGCAGTAAGGGGCGCATAGAAGACAGACGCATTCTCAAAGAATACATTTTGGCGCGCAGGTGGTACCAGGATGCAGATGGCTGTTGGAAACCATCTAGAGTAGTGCGGGCAGGGCAATCTCCAGAGGTGCTTTTTATCGAGAAAAGTTTGCGTCTTCTCAGACCTGGGGGACGCATGGCAATTGTTCTTCCAGATGGTCTGCTTCAGAATATTTCCAGCACTTATCTCCGCTTCTGGATTCGCTCGCAAGCCAGGATACTGGCCGTCGTTTCCATACCCCAAGAGGCCTTTATCCCGTATGGCAC
>RFJH01000016.1 GCA_003694975.1 Anaerolineae bacterium
CAACAAGACGCGCAAATTGGAGTTCCTGGTGGCCGAGGCCCGGGAACAAGGCGCGCAGATGCTCATCACCACCGGCGCGTTGCAGTCCAATCACTGCCGCCAGACGGCTGCCGCAGCAGCCCGCTTTGGTATGGCGTGCACGCTGGTGCTCGTCGGTCAGCCGCCGGAACAGGCGACGGCGAATCTACTTCTCGACCATCTGTTCAACGCGGAGATTATCTGGGTGGCGCGCAAAGAAGAACGCGACGCCACGTTGCAGGACGCGTTTGAGACCGCCCGTAAGGAAGGCCGACGCCCCTACCTGGTGCCTTACGGCGGTTCCAGCCCGACCGGCGCGGCGGCCTACGCCTATGCCATCGAAGAGTTGCTGGCGCAGGGAGAGCCACCGGACTGGATTGTCTTCGCCTCGTCATCGGGGGGGACACAGGCCGGGATGGTCGTCGGGGCGCGCCTGTTCGGGTATCGCGGCCGCATCCTGGGCATCAGCGTAGACGAGCCGCAGGACGTGTTACAGGAGCGTGTGGCACGCCTGGCCTCGGAGACCGCTGCCCGTCTCGGCGAAGACATCCGCTTTCGACCGGACGATGTGTTGGTCAACGCCGATTACTGCACGCCCGGCTACGGCGTCCTGACCGACGCGGAGCGCGAGGCCATCCACCTCTTCGCCCAGACGGAAGGCCTCTTGCTCGATCCGGTCTACACGGGACGCGCCGCGGCGGGGCTGATTGACCTGGTCCGTAAGGGGTTCTTCAAAAAGGGAGAGCGAGTGCTCTTCTGGCATACGGGCGGCACGCCCGGTCTCTTCGCCGACCGCTACGCGCCGGCTCTGTAACGATACACGAGAAACCTCCCGCACGGGATCAAGTGCGGGAGGTCGTTTTCATCTCATGGGTGGAGGAATGGGGGGTGGTTCGATAGGAATGGGGGCAGGAGGCCCCGGGGGGCCGTGGCTCAGGCCGGAGGTATCGAGCAACCATCCCGTGTACAGCGTGGAGAGGGTGGTGAATTCCAGCCCGCGCCCGGCGTTGACCTCCAGCCCCTTGCGCGTGTTGAACATGTCATCTGAGCGCGTGTGCATCAGGACGACGTCTCCCGGCTGCGTTTCGCGGATGGCGCGGGCGGCGTTCTCGTAGGGGCCGCCCCAGCCGCGTGACCACATGACGATGGTCAGTCCCTTTTCCTCGCACATGTTCGCCAATGACCGACTGACCAGGCCATACGTCGGGCGGGCGAAGCGCACCGGCGCTTCTTCTCCCAGGACCTGTGTGAGGGCGTCATACCAGCGGTCGTAATCCTCGATGAGCGCCTTTGTGGACATCACCGTCGCGCCGATGTGGTTGAACGAATGATAGCCAAACTCGTGTCCCTTCTCATAAAAGCGCTTCCAGATGCCGGGGTCCTTGCGCTCGTTGTTGAGCAACGCCCAGCCGACGGGAAAGAGGGTGATTTTGACCTCGGGATGCTCGGCCAGGATGTCCTCCAGTTCGTGGAGGATGGTCACGAGATAGCAATCGTCGTAGGTCAGCGCGACGTATGGTCGCAGGGGGCTGCCGTGTTCGAAGACAGGGATCTCTTCGGGCCCCGCCGGGTCGTTTTTGAGTCTCAAAGGCGGTGTGACCAGCGAGGCGACCGCGGTAAGCCCGAGTTTCAGAAAGTCACGTCGTGAGAGAGAAAAGGATGTCATGGATGTATTCTGCCGTGAGGGAGTCGGCTCAGACGGTCACCCCCCACACCTTCGCCCAGCAGCGCACCAGGGTTCGCAGGAAGCGGGGGGCGTTGAGGCGTTCGAGGGCCGTTGCCATGTCGCGGAAGATCCACTCGCGGCTTTGGGGATAGAAGGGGATATCAAAGAACGGCGCGAGGGCGCCGGCGAGGTAGTCGGGGCTGTAGGTCTTCATCGCTTTGCGCACGGCGTGCAGGTTGCGCGGGTGCCAGATGTGCAGGCCGGGGGTGAGGGAGAGCAACGTCTGGGCGACCTGTGGGTCGCCGGGCCATTGACCGGTGAGATGGTGATAGACCTGAAACTCCACGCGCCAGGCGGTCAGTTCGGCGTTCAGGGTGATGGCGCGAGGGATGAAACGCGATCCCTGAGCGTGGTGAACGGTCTCGTGAACGAGGCCGCTCAGCAGGGTAGCGCGTTCCAGGGTTGGGTCGTCACAGAGCAAGATTTCGTTCGTCATGCGATAGGGAAGGCCACAGAGCGTGTGCTCGTAGTCGATTTGCCAAGCGGCGCCGGTGCCGGGAAAGAGCGAGGCGCGGCGGAAGCGAATTTCGTGCGCCGTGATGTATTCCACCGCCCAGCGCGCGTGCTCCTCGTCGGCGTCCCACAGGTCTTGCAAGACGCGGCGCTCCCATTCGGAGTAGGAGGAGGTGGGCAAGGGAAGGGAAACGGGCATGTCGGCTCGCGGAAGTCGGAGTTCTTCGCCCATTATACGCCATCTCTGCTTCCCGGCGTCGTCAAAACCCAGGAGCGGCGCGAGACAACTGCTGAGCAGGTGTTTACAAGCCCCGAAGGGGCTTTGTGTGCTGAGCCGGAGGCTAAAGCCTCCGGCGGGGGGCCGACATAAATCCCGCGCAACGGTGCGAGGCGGAGTAGGACAAGCCTTTGGCC
>RFJH01000129.1 GCA_003694975.1 Anaerolineae bacterium
GGGGCGTGGGCGGAGACGGCATCGAAAAGCGCCCGTTGTAGTGAGGGGTTGCTTCGCGCTGCAGACATCACCGCCCGGAACAGGCCGGTACGCGCGGCAAAGATGGTCAGGCGACGCATGGCCTGCCCGTAAGGCAAATCACGAATGATATCCTGGTTGGCCATGCGGTAGTGGGCGTGAAAAGCGGCCCGTGTGATGCCATGTCGCAAGATGGTCTCTGCAGCGCGAATCCCCGACTGAACCGCAGAAGTCACCCCTTTGCCTTTGAAAGCACGCACCAGGCCGGCAGCATCGCCCACGAGCACATAGCGGTCACCGTAGAAACGCTTCGCCAGCGAGCAAGGGAATCGTCCCTTGAAAAAGCGCAAATCGCCTTCGTGACGCGCTCGCGCTCCCTCCAGGTCGGGCAATACAGCATGCACTTCTGGGGAATCCAGGAAAGCCTGCATCAAGTTCACATCCACGTCTTGGCCGGCGATGTTGATGGTCAGATGATTGCCCTTGGGGGTCACGGCGCCGAACTCGATGCGCGGGTCGCGCGGCAGGAACGCATGAATGCGCCCCTGCAAAGGAACAAGGTGTTCCGGATAAGGGTGGTACTTGGTGACGATGGAAGACAGCGCCCGGGGAGGGAAGTATCCTGTATGACGTCGGAACAAAGCCCCGGTTCCTTCGTCCAGGCCAAAGGCCCCCACGACCACATCGGCTTCCAGCGGAGCACTTTCCGTATAGACCACGACCCGGTCGGCATGGAATTCCAAGTCCACTGCGCGCGCTTCCTGCACCCGGATGCCTCGTTCCCGAACGGTCTCCAAAAACCAGGCGTCAAACTGCACCCGGCGCAGCGCGATGGAAGGCTCGCACTCACCGTGTAATGACAAAGTCTGCCCGGTAGCGTGCAGAACGTATTCCCGGATCAGGCCGCGGCTCAAGTGGTAAGGAAAATCCAGGTCCAGGAACTCCTTGAGCAAAGCAGGCAGAGGGGGAGAAAGCACCCCAACACATTGATTGTAGTGGTGTTCGCCGACAAAGCGCTTCCCCTCCAAGACGGTAATGTGTACCTTGCGCCCCATCTGAGCAGCCAGGCGTTGCAGAGCCAGGGCACAGGATGCACCTCCTGGTCCGCCCCCAATGATGACGACATGCCCCCCATTGGGTAAAACTGACGAACTCATAGGTCTCCCTCACCCGAAAAACACATCTCTCGCGCCACACGCCACACAGCGGTCGGTGTGATTGCCAAAAGGAACAGCCGCCCATACGGTTCATCCCCCGTGAACATCCCCCACAAAATGCGTTCGTGCACGCGTTCGGCCTGGGGACGTTTCGCTTCCCGGAGCAGGGCGCGTTTCCAGGCACGCAGCAGGAGCGGTGTCCCCAGGGTGAAATGCCACAAAGCAAACAGCGCCCGACCCCAACGATTATCCCAATGGACTCGACGACAATACAGGGCATAGTGCCGACTCAGGCTACGGCGCGAGATGCCGTGCGTGACAGCCGCTTTCATGGCTGCACGAGCAGTGTAAAACGCCGAACCAATGCCGTCTTTGTACAGGCGACTGACCGCGGCATCCCCCACGGCCACCCATCGGTCGCCGCATACCGGATGCGCCACGCCAGTGGTGACGCGCGGCGTACAACCGCACAATCGCACTTTCTCCAATGGCTCCGCGCCAAGGGACAGACGAATTCGTTCCAGGAAAGCGTCCACGCCATCTCTGGGGATATGGCGCCCCAACAAGGAAATGTTTAAATAGTTGCGTTTGGGGATCAAGGCCCCGAAGGTCAACCAGGGTAAGGTGCGGAAATAAGCGCGCACCTCGCCTTCCGGCCAGTCAGGGGGCAGAAGGACCTCATCTTGCGCCATCATCTCGCTGCTCGGAGGGCGATAACCGAAGGAAGCATCCAGAGGAGGGCGACTATTGATCCCCGTCGCCAGGACCAGAAACGCAGTCTGATAGCGGCCCTGTCGGCTGTGCACGACAGGGTACCCATTTTCCTGCGTGACCAGATACGCCCGCGCCGGGACGTGCCTGGCCCCCCGCGCCTGCGCCTGTGACAGCAACCAGGCATCGAAACTGGCCGAGGGCGCGTTGAGAAAGTGCTTGGGCCCCCCACCACGGTAAATGCCGACTACACGACGCGTGGGGTCGGGTTGCCGCACACGCACGACCTCATTGTTCAGCACCAAAGCGTAGGTATGCAGTTCGGATTGAGCCACAGTATCGGGGAGATGTAAACCCAACGTGTTCAGCCCACGTAACAGGCGGGAAGATAACACCCCGGCACAGCGGTTACACCCCGCCGGCCCAGGACGACTGAAATCGCGCGGCTCAAAGATCAACACATCCAGGCGCAACCCTCGCTGTTCGGCCTGGGCCAACAAATGCAAGGCGGCGAAACTCCCCGCCGGCCCACCGCCGATAATGCACACCCGATCGCCGTCCTGAAACCGCACGCATACCTCCTGTGTGCTCATCATAGCAGGCTTTGCCGTCGAAAACAAGGTATGCCAAAACCGCTTGACAAATTTCCCTCCTCGCGGTGATACTTGATTACCACATCTCGAGGAGAATTTCATGCCTGCCAAAGTCATCTTGAACCCCTATTCCAATCGCTGGAGAGCACAGGAGCGCTGGCCGGAAGCCGAAGCCGCGCTCAAGGCCGCAGGGGTAGATTTCGAGATGGTCGTCTCCCGCCATAAAGGTCATGTCACCGACCTGGTAGAGGAGGCTGCCCGCCAAGGATTCTCGCCCATCATCGTCGCCGGCGGTGACGGCACCATTGGCGACGCGGTCAACGGCCTGGCGCGCGCCGCCGAATCGGAGGAGGCCGTCCTCGGCCCGCTGGGCGTGATGCCCCTCGGCTCGGCGAATGACCTGGTAGACAACCTCGGCATTCCCAAAGACCTGAACAAGGCTGCCCGCGTCATCGCTGCCGGTCACAGCCGTCTGATTGACCTGGGCAAACTCAACAACCGTTACTTCGCCAACAACTCCGCCGCCGGCCTGGAGCCCTACGTTACCACCAAACACGAGCGCATCACCTGGATCAAAGGCATCGTTCGTTACCTCGTGGCCGCCGTGTGGGCCATCATGGAC
>RFJH01000130.1 GCA_003694975.1 Anaerolineae bacterium
GGGTAGAGGATCGGGCAGGTCGCGCCGTGGTCAATGTATTCCTGCACTTTCGCGCGCGCTTCCTCCGGTGTGCCGGAGGCCGTGATGCGGTGGATCAGGTCTTCGGGCACCAGGTGTTTCGCTTTCTGGATTTGCTCTTTGGTCGCAGGCCAGCCGAGGATGGACTGGATTTCGTGCACCACGTCGTCGCTCACGCCGGAGGCCTTGGCGATGTGCGGTTGCTGCGCCAGGTACTGGCAGAGCAGTTCGCGCGTCGTGTCTATGGCGCGCTCACGATCCTCGTCCACCGAGCAGACGACGAGTTGCGGTCGATCGAGATCATAGACCGTGCGGCCTGCCTTGCGCGCCCCTTTGTCCAGGAGTTCCATGGCGCGGTCGTTGTATTCCGGCGGGACGCAGTAATTCAGCACCACGCCGTCGGCGATTTCGCCGGTCAGTTCCAGCATTTTTTCGCCGGTGGCGCCGATCATGATGGGCACGTTGCGCGGCTCGCGCCGACCGTGCACCACGTCCAGTTCGATGCCGTCCACGTGGATGAACTCGCCGTGGAAGGTGACGCGTTCCATGTTCAGCAGGCGGCGCAGCACGGTGACCGTCTCGCGCATGGCGGTCAGCGGCTTGCGGCGGCGGATGCCCACGTTGCGCGCCAGCGGGTCCCACCAGGCGCCGATGCCGCAGATGATGCGGTTCGGGGCCAGGTCGTCCAGGGTCAGGAAGGTGGCGGCCAGCAGGCCGATGTTGCGCGTCCAGTTGTTGATCACACCGGAGCCGACCTTGATGCGCTCGGTCACCGCGGCGTAGGCGGCCATCGGCACGATGGCATCGCGCACCAGGCGCGATTCGGCCTGCCAGACGGCCTCGAAGCCTTTCTCTTCAGCGTAGCGGACGTATTCCAGGCCGTCGCGCAGGTCGTGGGCGTCTTGAAGGTAGAGTGCTACGCGTTTCATCGCGAAAACTCCTTTTCGGGGGATGAATCGGGGAAAAGCGTTTTGACCAGTTCCAGGTCTTCGGGGAGGTCAATATCGAGTTCCAGGGAGGGCAGGGTGACGATTTCCAGGCGGGCGCCGGCCTCGCGCGCTCGCCGGCAGTGGCGCTCAAACGAATCTGCCCCGAAATCGTATTCGATCAGACCGGCAGGGGAGATGAGCAGCGCGTTGGTGCCCGTGCGGTGGCGGTCGGGGGCGATGACGACCACCGGCGGGGGATCGGCGCGCTCGATCAGGCGCAGGATATCCTGTGGGGTGATCAGGGGGAGATCGGCGGGCAGAATGAGCACGCCGCGCGTGGCGTGTAATTGGGCGACGACGGTGGCGCGTTGTAAGGCCGTGTTCAGGTGCGGCGCACCGTTCTCCTGCACCGTGCGCGCCCCGAAGCGTCTCGCCAGGGAGAGCGCGGCGGGGTCGCGGCTGACGACCAGGGTATGTTCAATTTGAGGGAGTTCGTTCAGCGTCTTGAGTGTGTGTTCCAGTAAGCGCCGGTTGAGTTCGATGCGTTCTGTATCCGGTAAAGCGCCCGCCAGACGGGATTTCCCCCGCCGGAGCGGTTTGACGGGGACGATTGCCCAGATGGTCATGGTTCTCTCTCGCTCGAAAGTAGGGTGGATATAAAGTGTAGCACATCTTCTGCCAGGCGGCGGCGACCTGAGAGATCTCTCATCAACGTATCGGTGACCCGCGTCGCGATGCCCAGGCGGCGGATAGCGTCTTCCTGTTCGGCGTCTACCTGATCGAACACGAAGCCGCTCAGCAGGCCTCGATAGTGACGGGCGACGGCCAGCGCGGAAGGGACGATGCCCAACTCGCGGTACATCTTCGCCGCCGGCCCTTTGACCGCTTCCCCGCCGATGATCGGACTCACGGCGACGACCGTTTTCGCTTCGAGCGCGGACTTTATGCCTGCCACCGCCAAAATGGGCGCGATACTCACCCAGGGGTTCGAGGGGCAAATGACCACCGCTTCGGCATCGTGAATGGCTTCGAGCACGCCCGGCGCGGGGCGCGCCGCCTCGACGCCCCGGAAGCGAAAGCCGCGCACGCGCGGCTCACAGCGTTGGTGGACGAAGTACTCCTGGAAGGGGAGGTCGCCGCGCTCAACGGTCTCCACGATGGTGCGCACCGGCTCATCGCTCATCGGCAGGACGGTGTGCGCGATGCCCCAGGCGCGGCAGAAATCCCGCGTGATGACCGAGAGCGGCTCGCCCGCTTTCAGTCGGCGGGTGCGTTCGAGGTGGGTGCCCAGGTCGCGGTCGCCGAGGCGAAACCAGTCCGGGCCGCCGAGGCGTGCCGCGGTCTCGATGGCGTTCCAGGTCTCGTCTTTGCGTCCCCAGCCGGTGACGGGGTTCGCCGTCCCGCCAGCGTGTAGCAGACGGTATCCAGGTCGGGGCAGATGGCGAGGCCGTAGTGCTCGAAGTCATCGCCGGTGTTGACGATAATCGTCAGGTTTTCGGGGGGCAGGAGTTGAGCGAGGCCGTGGGCGAGTTTCGCCCCGCCCACCCCACCGGCGAGCGCGACGACGGATAGACGATGGACGGTGGACGATGAGCGGTGGGTGGGGGACGATGGGCAAGGGACGGTAGACGGTGGTGGATCGACGAGGTAGTCGGCTTGTTCTTCGGAGATGCGTTTTGATGAAGATGACAGCGCATTGCGAAAAGCCGAGAGGCTGCGGGCGAGTTCCTGGGCTTTTAAATCGGCTTTTTCTAACAAGCCGCTATCTTTCATCAAAGCACGACGAGAGATGATGCGCTGGCAGGCAACTGTCTCCAGCAGTGAGCGCAGTGCCATACCGAGAAATCGGCGCTGCTCAGCGTTGCTTTGACCGGTCAAACCTTCAGCAATGTTCAGCGCAACTGAGGTGGCCGCTCGTTTGAGTTGGGATTGCAAATTGTATTTTTCGCTCTCCGGCAGCGCATTGGCAATCTGGTAAGCCAGGTCA
>RFJH01000131.1 GCA_003694975.1 Anaerolineae bacterium
GTCCAGCGCGGCATCGACGGCGGCGAAGTTCTTTTGCACCACCGCTTCACCCCGTTTGCCGTAGGTCTTCTCGATGGCTTTCTTGATCTGGGTGATGGCCTCATCACGAGGGAGCACGCCGCTGATAGCAAAGAAGCAGGTCTGCATGATAGTGTTGATGCGCACTCCCATGCCCGTCTCTCGGGCTACCGAGTAGGCATCGATGGCGTAGAACTTGAGCTTCTTGTCGATGATCTGTTGCTGGACCTCACGCGGCAGATGGTCCCACACCTGGTCCGGCGGGAAGGGCGCGTTGAGCAGGAAGGTAGCCCCCTCGCAGGCGGCGCTCAGTACGTCGTAGCGCTCCAGAAAGACGAACTGGTGTACGGCGACGAAGTTGGCCTTGCGGATCAGATAGGTGGAATGAATGGGGCGAGGGCCGAAGCGCAGATGGGAGATGGTGCGTGCACCCGACTTCTTGGAATCGTAGACGAAGTATCCCTGGGCGTAGAAGGGTGTCTCCTCGCCGATGATCTTGATGGAGTTCTTGTTGGCTCCGACGGTGCCATCCGCGCCCAGGCCCCAGAACATGGCCCGCACCACATCATCGCTCTCGATGTCGAAGTCCGGGTCATAGTCGATGCTGGTGTGGGTGACATCGTCGATGATGCCCACGGTGAAGTGGTTCTTGGGCTGGGGTTTGGCCATTTCGTCGAAGATGCCCTTCACCATGGCGGGGGTGAACTCTTTGGAGGAGAGGCCATAGCGCCCGCCGATAACACGGGGATGGACGGCGAAAGGCGCGGTCCCGTCGGCCATACCTTCGCTTACCGCCGTCACGACATCCTGGTACAGCGGTTCGCCCGATGCTCCCGGCTCCTTGGTGCGGTCGAGCGCGGCGATCACGCGGGTGGTGGCGGGCAGCGCGGCCAGGAAATCGCCAGCCGAGAAGGGCCTGTAAAGCCGGACCTTCAACACGCCCACTTTCTCACCCTGGCCGACCAGATAGTTGACGGTCTCCTCCGCGGTTTCTGCCCCCGAGCCCATGAGGACGATGACCCGGTCGGCGTCGGGTGCACCGACATAGTCGAAGAGATGATACTGTCGGCCCGTCAACCCGGCGAATTTGTCCATCGCTTTTTGTACGATTTCGGGTGCCTTCAAGTAGAAGGGGTTTACGGTCTCACGGGCCTGGAAGAAGACGTCGGGGTTTTGGGCCGTGCCGCGGATAAAGGGATGGTCGGGTGAGAGGGCGCGGGCGCGATGCGCGCGCACCAGATCATCATCGATCATGGCGCGGATATCGTCATCGCTCAGTTTTTCGATTTTCATGACTTCGTGGGAAGTCCTGAAGCCATCGAAGACGTGCAAGAAGGGAACACGGGCCTCCAGGGTAGCGGCCTGTGCGATTAGCGCGAAGTCCATCACTTCCTGCACCGAGTTGGAGAACAGCATCCCCCAACCTGTGGCACGGGCTGCCATCACGTCGCTATGGTCGCCGAAGATGGACAGGGCCTGCGCGGCCACGGAGCGAGCCGCGATGTGGAAGACCGTCGAGGTGAGTTCACCCGCGATCTTGTACATGTTTGGGATCATGAGGAGGAGGCCCTGGCTGGCGGTGAAGGTGGTCGTCAGGGCGCCGGCCTGCAAGGCGCCATGCACGGCACCGGCCGCACCCCCTTCAGCCTGCATCTCCTGAACCAGGGGCACGGTCCCCCAGATGTTGGTACGGCCCTCAGCGCTCCATTGATCGGCCCATTCGCCCATGGGCGACGAGGGGGTGATGGGGTAGATGGCGATGACCTCGTTGGTCTTATGGGCAATGTAAGCTGCCGCTTCATTCCCATCGATGGTGACAATCTGTCTGCTCATGATGATGTCTCCTGCGAGATCTGTGAAACAATTGCATCCAATATGATACACCCTTTCCGGCCCGCGTGCGCTGATCTTTGTCATGTTGGCGGGCAGGAAATGGGTGCGCGCCGCCGCGCGGTGGCCGGTCTCATCCGCCGTTCTTGTCCATCCGGCCGAACCCCGATCCGTCCCCACGCCCCAGACGCAACCGCCCCGGGCTGCATCCCTGCTCCCCGCGACGCCTGCGGGCCTATTCGCAAATGCCGGAACAACCGGTGCGATGGGCTAGACTGAAACCACCGCCCGTGCTTCAGGCCCGCGTTTGTAACCTTGCCCCGTGGCTCTGCATCTATTCAACCGGGCGAACATGAGACATCACTGTTTCGTCACAGCCTCCTAATGCTCTGGGGTATGTAGTCCGGTCGCTGATGCGGCCGGATTACACTTTGCATAGGAGGTGTCACCGGTCTGGGGACCCGAGCCTCAGCCGGTCTCCGGGGGCAGACAGTACAGAGAGCGCTCGTGGAATCCTACGGGGAACCTGTCTCCCACCCTGGCCACCGTCGCCCGCTGCACATCCGATTCCACAGCGATGAGGAGCTGGCCGCCCACCTCGATGTCGTATTCGATCACCGAGCCCAGATAGGTGGCCCGACGCACGACAGCTTCGAAAGGCCCGTCCTCCCTGTTGAGGATGATGGCCTCCGGGCGAATGACGAGCCTGATCCTCGCCCGCCTGCCGCGGCGGTGTGGGCTGCGGAATCCTCAATTCGCCGCCCAACGCCTCGACTCAGGCCGCCTTGCTCGACTGCGCTCAGAATCTGTACGGTCAGGATGCGCCATTTGGGCGTGGTGAGGAAGATGATGGCGCTGAGAGAGGTCATGTGCCGGGCAAAGGCAAAGATAAGGCCGGCCAGAAAAGCAGGTGCGATGAGGGGCAGGGTGATGCGGCGGAAGGTGACCTGCGCATCGGCACCCAGCGCGGTGGAGGCTTCCTCGATGGCAGGGTCGATCTGTTGCAGCGAGGCCACCCCCGCGCGTAGCGAGGCCGGCAGACTGCGCACGGCATAGGCGGCAATGATGATGTAGGAGGAGCCAACCAGGGCCAGTGGCTTGCCGGCGAAGATCAGCGTCGTCGCCAGGATGAGGAGGGGTAGGGCCACCAGGATGCGTCGCGAGGGTCGCAACCAGGACATGAGATAGCCCCCGATGGCGATGAGCAATAGCCCGTGCGCGGGCAGGGGGATCTGAGTAAAGAC
>RFJH01000132.1 GCA_003694975.1 Anaerolineae bacterium
GGGGCGGAAGGCCCGGGTCGGAGGGCGAGGCAGGCGGCAGATCGGGTTGAGTCTCCGCTTCGGAGGCCAGGAGTCGGCGGAAGCGTTGACGGGCGTCTTCGTCCTCGTGGTCGGAGGGCATGGGAGTCCTTTCGCGCTCAGGGTTTCGATTTCACGAGCGTCGTCCAGGTGCCTTTCATCGTCGTCTCGCCCTTTTGGTTCTTGACGTCCAGGGCGATGACCACCGCGCCGCCACCGAGGCGAGGGATGGCTTTAACTTCGGTGACTTCCAGTTCGACGTGGATGGTATCGCCGATGTAGACCGGCTTGACGAACTTCCAGCGGTTGATCTCGCGGAAGGCGATGACCGTGCCCTCCAGGACGCCCGTCCGCAGGGCGAGGCCGGAGACAATGGAGAGGCACAGCAGGCCGTGCGCGACGCGCGCCCCGAAGGGGGTGGATTTGCTGTATTCGGCGTCGGTGTGGATCTGGTTGTAATCGCCGGAGAGACCGGCGAAGGTCACCACATCGCTCTCGGTGACGGTGCGCCCGGGAGAGACGATGCGCTGACCGACCTCGAACTCTTCGAAGTACATACCGCGAGGGGTGGTGAGAGAGGGCATAAGGGTCTCCTCCTTGTCGTTCATGGAAAATATCTGCTGATGAAACGTTCTGGGCAATGTCCGGTCACCTGCTTCACGCGCTCTGCCACCAGTGGCGTAACGGGTATCTTCTCCGCGCGAGCCGCGCACGCCGGTTTTATTCTAGCACAAACCCTTTGACCTTTCTCCTAACTCCCCGTACAATAGGGACACTATGCGCGACTGGTCTTTGGGCCCTGGCGACCCGCTCTCCCTCACCCTGGCAGCGGACGCGCGCCTGTGCACACCGGATTACACCGACGACCATATCTGGGAACTGCAACTGGGAGAAGGTGAACCGGCAGCGCTTGCGCTGCACACCACCTATGGCCTGCGGGCGCGTTCCATGCGCATCTTTCCCCGCTTCAGCGAAAACGGACAAACGGTCACCGATCCGGCCACGTTTGCCAGACCGCCGCGACTGCGCCGTTTCTACCCGAATTTCCTTGTCCTGGATTTTTCTCCTTTCCCCGCCCTCGATGTCACTGCGGAATATTGGGTGCCCGATTCGCACACCGTGACCTGTCGGCTGACCATTGTTAACCACACCCCTCGCCCGCGCGAGGTACGCCTGGATGTGTGCGGCCTGCTCGTCCCTCTGGAAGGACACAGCCTCACACCGAACAAAATCCAGTCCGTACACATTTTGAGTGGGAACACGGCGAATCTGGCTCCTGTTCTCTTCCTGACGGGGGGGCCTTCTCACGGCCCCGGCCCCTATCCTTCGCTCTCCCTTGACCTGAGCCTTGACCCCGCCGGCCGCAGGCAGTTGACCTGGTCTCAGGCGGCTCTTGCCGACCCAGAGACCTCCTTTGAAGCGGCGCGCCACGCTGCAGCCCAACCCTGGGACGCGGCGCGCGCCCGGATCGAGTTGCTCAATGCCGGTCAGACGGTGGACATCCGCACCGGTGACCCGGATTGGGACGCCGCCCTGGCGTTGAGTCAGAAGGTTGCCCTGGGTTTGTTTCTCCATAAAGACGACGCCTTGCCACGCCCTTCCTTCGTCCTCGCGCGTCGCGTGGACCATGGCTACTCTCCCCAGGGTGATGGCAGTGATTACCCCCGTTTGTGGGGCGGTCAGTCTCCCCTGGAAGCCTATTATCTTTTCGATCTCTTGCCCGGCGCCCCTCATCTCATCGAGGGGGTTTTGCATAACTTCCTGGCCATCCAGCAGGCAGACGGTTTTGTGGATGGTTGCCCCGGCCTGGGAGGGCAACGTAGCCGCTTTTTGGCCGCGCCGCTTCTGGCCACGCTGGCATGGCGGCTCTACCGGCGCATTGGCGATGAGACATTTCTGCATCAACTCTTCTCTCCGCTCCTGTCCTTCTGTCGCGCCTGGTTCGACCGTGCCCATGACCGCGATGATGATGGCTTCCCCGAATGGGACCATCCTCTCCAGAGCGGCTACGAAGACAATCCCCTCTTTGCCCCCTGGCATGCATGGTCGCAAGGGATGGACATCCGCACTGTAGAAACTCCCTCTCTGGCCGCGTTTCTGTATCGTGAGTGTCAGAGTCTGATCGCCATCGCCGGCCGCCTGGGACAGACGGAAGCCCTGGGAGACCTGCCTGCTCGGGCGCGGGCGTTACGGGAGGCGATCGAGGCTTGCTGGAGTGCTCGCAGCGGTTGTTATCGTTATCGCGATCGCGAGACTCACATCTGTTCAAGGGGCAAAGTGCTGGCGCGCCAGCGTGGGCCTGGGATGCTTCGTATGAAACAGACCTTCGATCCCCCGGTTCGCCTGGTGATGCAAATTGCCACGCGCGGTAAAACCATCCCCCGCCCCGAGGTGACCATTTGTGAGTATGTCACGCGCAAAAGCGGTGGAGATGAAACGTTATCTTCTCAAGAATTTCAATGGCGCGATGGCGGCGCAGTGGCTACCACGCAGAAGGTCTTCTCGCGGATTGGGAAGATCGTGGTGCGAGGGTTGAAGAAAAGTGACCGCCTGATCATCCGCACAGCGGATTACACCGCTGAGGATCACACCTTGTTCGCTCCGTTGTGGGCCGGTGCGCCGGAGTTACAGAGAGCGCAAACGTTAATTGGGCGTTCCTTGCTTGATGGGAGTCGTTTTGACCGTCCCTTTGGCGTCCCGGCCTGTCCCTCGCGCGTTGGGGCGAAAGGTCGGAAGCGGAAGGCGAAGCCGGATGCGGAGGACATTTGCCTGAGCGTTCACATGACGTGGAACGCCTTGATCATTGAAGGATTGCTACGCTACGGCTTTCGCAAGGAGGCGGCGCGTCTGTTCGCGCATTTGATGACGGCGGCGGTACAAAACCTGAAACGGAATCGTTCTTTCTATCAGTGGTACCACGCCGAGGTCGGGCAGGGACTCGGGGAACGGGATGCGTTGCAGGGGTTGGTCGCTGCGGGGCTGTTTCTGCGTATCCTGGGTGTGGAGTTCCTGTCCGGTGGCCGTGTCCGCCTGGAGGGGCGAAACCCGTTCCCCTGGCCGGTCACGGTGCAGTACAGAGGGATAGTCGTCGCGCGCTACGCCGGTTACAGCGAGGTGATGTATCCCAATGGCCAGAAAGCGCGCGTGGACGACCCGGCGCACTGCGTGGTTGCTCCGAACTCAGCAATGTCTAAGAGGACGGTGTAATTCCATGGAACCATTGATCCAAGTGATTGTCAGAGTGATTTTGATGCTGCTGATCGCCTCCCTCGTGGCGATTGCGACACGGCGGTTTCGTGTGCCTTATACGGTGGGGCTTGTGTTGATTGGACTGGCGGTCAGTTGGCTGGTTGGGCCGCGTGAACATCCGTTGGGAGCCGAGATCTCTCTGCCGGATATCATCCTGGTGTTGCTCGTCCCACCACTGATTTTCGAGGCGGCATTTCACATCCGCATTGAGGACCTGAGTAGAGATATCTGGCTGATTCTTCTCCTGGCGATTCCGGGCGTGATTTTGACTACCTTGATGGTGGGAGGGCTGGTGAGTTGGGGAACGGGGCTGGCGATACAGGTTGCCCTGGTCTTCGGCGCTTTGATCGCGGCGACCGATCCGGTAGCGGTTGTCGCTCTTTTCCGGAGTCTGGGCGCCCCGAAGCGGCTGCAAGTCTTGTTAGAAGGGGAAAGCCTGTTCAACGATGGAACGGCCATCGTGATGTTTGGGTTGATGCTGAGCATCGTGAGGGCCGGGGATTTCGACCTGACGCGCAGTGTAGCCGATTTTCTGCGAATTGCCGGCGGCGGCGCGCTGGTGGGCGTTATCCTGGGGATGGTCGTCTCGCAAATCATCGGACGTATTGACGAGCCGATGGTGGAGACCACGCTGACAACGGTGCTGGCCTATGGCGCTTATTTGATCGGTGAGGAAGCCTTCCACGTCAGCGGCGTTCTGGCAGTGGTTGCAGCCGGTATCGTCAACGGGAACATAGGGCCGCGCGGTATGTCACCGACCACACGCGTCGTGGTGCATAATTTCTGGGAATACGCGGCATTCCTGGCGAACTCGCTGGTCTTCCTGCTGATCGGACTGACGATTGATTTGAACGTCTTGTATGCCAATATACCGGAGATCCTCTGGGCGATCGTGGCCGTTCTTCTGGCGCGAGCGGTGAGCATCTATGGGTTCTCCCTCTTTGGGCGCGACCTGCCGGGCAAGTGGCGACACGTGCTCTACTGGGGTGGTCTGCGTGGGGCAATTGCTCTTGCATTGGCACTCAGCCTCTCGGCGGAAGGGTCACCAGAGGGACTGGCCGGTGAGGTGGGGCGTTTGCAAGCGATGGCCTTTGGTGTGGTGCTGTTCACGCTGCTGATTCAGGGCTTCACGATGGATGCTCTGGTGCGTCGCCTGGAACTGGTCAAGCGCTCTTTTTACCAGGAGGAATACGAACGACGCCATGCGCGCTTTGTCGCCGCCCGGGCGGCGTATGAGTACCTGCAACGTATGAGCAGGCAGGGGCTGATCTCGGAACATACCTGGCGACGACTCTCGCCGCTTCTGGAACAACAGTCAAAGGCGTTGATCGAAGCCGTGAAAGATGTTCTGACTTCCGACCCAAGCGTGGCGGCAGAGGAACTGGATACTGCTCGCCGGGAGGCCCTGCGGGCACAACGTAGCGCGTTGACCGGCTTGTTGCGCGATGGTGTGATCTCCGAGGAGACTTATGCGCAACTGGTCGGCGAAGTAGACGCGGCGATGACCGAGGAGCATTTGTCGTGGCCTGGCCTCCTCCATGCCGGAGGCGCTCTTGGGGCGGAGATTCACTGGCTGATGACCGCCGTTATCCAGGAGCAGGACCTGGAGAGTGCCACCAGTGCCTTGAATAAACTGGGGTTCTCTGTCGCACGCCTCCCCAGCACAGGAGGCTTTCTGAGTCGCCGCAACGTGACGCTCTTGATCGGCATTCCGAAGGGAAGCGAGGAAACCGCCGTGAAGGTGCTGGAAAGCAGTTGCCAGCGGCGTGTGGAGTTCGTTCCTCTTCCCATGCGCAACCTGCCGTTGCCTTTACCGGTCCCCACCCAGGTTGTCGTGGGAGGAGCAACCGTTTTCTTATTCGAGGTGGAGGCGTATGACGAATTCTGAGCCGATGAGCCTGGTTATCGCAGTGGTGCGTGATAGCGATAGCGATGCAATCATCAAAGCGTTGGTAGAAGCCGATTTTCGTGTCACACGTATCGCTTCCACGGGGGGATTCCTTCGCCATGGCAACTCCACATTGCTGATCGGAGTAAACAGCGACCGTGTGAAGGAGGTTTTCCAAATCATTCGCGAGCACAGCACCCCCTCGGTGGATTTCGGCCTGATGCGCGGCATGGCCTTCGCGCTTAAAGTGGAACGTTTTGAACAGGTGTAAAGCCGATGAGAATGATACTGGCAATCATGGATGATGCTCAAGCCGAGCCTGTCACTCAAGCCCTGACCACGACAGGGTTTCGTGTGACGCGCATCGCGTCCACAGGCGGGTTTATGCGGCGCGGTGTGGTTACCCTGCTCATTGGTGTGGAAGACGCTGAGGTCGAGAAAGCGCTCGATGTGATTCGTTCGGTTAGGACCGACGATAAGGATGGGCAACAAATCACCCTGTTTGTCGTGCCGGTGGCCAAATTCGTCCGGCTTTGAGGGGACGCCCTGTTGGCCGTAGGTGCACTCAGACGTTGTAGAAACGAGGAAACTCTTCGCTCGACGATGGATGCAAGCAACCCTTTCTGTGTCATGGCGAGCGTCCGTCAGGGCGCGAAGCCATCTCGGCGGGCTTGGCCCACCTCGCGATGACGCCAAAGGGAGCGCGTGAGCAACGACCTTTTCGACATGATGTGAATGCACCTTTTGCCCGTTCCCCGACACGCC
The DNA here is from genome assembly GCA_003694975.1 of Anaerolineae bacterium. Classification (GTDB taxonomy): domain Bacteria; phylum Chloroflexota; class Anaerolineae; order Anaerolineales; family Villigracilaceae; genus J097. Next base: position 5,921 of record RFJH01000132.1, read on the forward strand.
TCAAAACCTATAACTGGTATAATCCATCCGCCATGACCTCATTGTACGAACGAGCCGTTCTATGAGCCGATCACACACGTTCCAATCCATCATTCTCAAGTTACAGACGTTCTGGGCTTCGCAGGGCTGCCTGATCTGGCAACCGTACTACACTCAGGTCGGTGCAGGGACGATGAATCCGGCTACCTTCCTGCGCGTGCTCGGACCTGAGCCGTGGAACGTGGCCTACGTCGAACCCTCCGTGCGCCCCGACGACGGGCGCTACGGCGAGAACCCCAACCGCTTTCAGGTGCACTATCAATATCAGGTCATCCTCAAGCCGGACCCCGGAAATCCACAGGAACTCTACCTTGATTCGCTTAAAGCCCTGGGCATTGACCCGCGTCAGCACGACATCCGTTTCGTTGAAGACAACTGGGAACAGCCCGCCATCTCCGCCTGGGGACTGGGCTGGGAGGTCTGGCTGGATGGCCAGGAAATCACCCAGTTCACCTACTTTCAGCAGGTCGGTGGCCTGACGCTTGATCCCGTCGCCGTGGAGATTACTTATGGCCTGGAGCGCATTCTGATCGCCCTGAACAACGCCGGGGCTATCTGGGATGAACCGTGGAACGAGGTGGTCTCCTACGGCGAGATCCGCCGTCGCGAGGAGTTCGAGCACAGCAAATACTACTTCGAGATCGCCGATATCGAGCGTGTGCGCCAGATGTACGAACTCTTTGAGGCGGAAGCGAAAGCGGCGCTGGAGGAGGGCCTCATCCTGCCGGCCTACGACTACGTTCTGAAATGCTCTCACACGTTCAACATCCTGGATACGCGCGGCGCGGTCAGTGTGGCCGAGCGGCAGGCGTACTTCCGACGGATGCGGGCGCTGGCGCGTCGCGTCGCCGAGGCCTACGTGGAGGAACGCAAGGCACTGGGCTATCCGCTTCTCAAAGAGACCGCGGCCCGCAGAACGCAGACCGTGCAGGCGAAACCGTCCACCGTTCACCAGCCATCATCCTTTTTGCTGGAGATCGGCACCGAAGAACTCCCTGCCGCCGATGTGGACACCGCCCAAGAGCAACTCGCCACCCGCGTGCCAACCCTGCTCGAGGAACTGCATCTATCCTATGAGGATGTACGGGTCGCTGCGACCCCGCGCCGACTCACCGTTTTCGTGAAAAAACTCTCCCCCCGACAGCCCGATCGCGAGTCGTTCGTCAAAGGGCCGCCTGCCGATAAAGCGTTTGACACCTCCGGTCGCCCGACCCCGGCTGCTATCGGCTTCGCCAGGAAAAACGGCGTGAAGGTGGAAGACTTGCAAATCCGCGAGGAGAAGAACGGCAGGTACGTCTTTGCCCTCGTCAAAGAGGCCGGTCGTCCAACCGTTGATGTGCTGGCCGAGGCCCTGCCCGGACTGATCGCCGATATCAAATTCGAGAAGTCCATGCGTTGGAATGACACGGGTGTGGCTTTCTCACGTCCCATCCGCTGGCTGGTCGCCCTCTTCGGCGAAACGGTCATCCCCTTCGAGTATGCCGGTGTTGTTTCCGGGAACGTCTCGCGTGGCCTGCGCCCCTATGACTCGCCTGAAATAACCATCTCCTCTGCCGACGACTATTTTGATGCGATTCGTGAGGCGGGGATCGTGCCGGATAAGGAAGAACGCAAGGCCGCTATCGTGGAACAGGTGAGGCAGGCCGCGGCCTCGGTCGGCGGGGAAGCCATCATGGAGGACGATTTGCTCAACGAGGTGGCCAACCTGGTCGAAAAACCGACCGCTGTCCTGGGCGGCTTTGACCCCGAATTCCTGCAACTGCCACGCGAAGTGCTGATTTCGGTGATGAAGAAACACCAGCGGTATTTCCCCGTTCAGGTATCCGGCGCCCCTGTGTCGCGTGGCTCAGAGCAACAACCCTCCGATCTCTTGCCCTACTTTATTGCCATTCGCAACGGAGACGATCGGCACCTTGACCTCGTCCGCCAGGGGAATGAGCACGTGCTCAATGCCCGTTTTGCCGATGCGAACTACTTTGTCCGCGAAGACTTGAAGCACAAACTGGAAGACTTCCGCCCCAAACTTGCCGGTCTCACTTTCCATACCAAACTCGGCTCCATGCTTGATAAGTCTGAGCGCATGGTGAAACTCTCCAGCGTGGTCGCCTCCATGCTGGGGCTTGATGAAGCGCAGCGCGCCGCGCTGGAACGGGCAACCTACCTGGCCAAAGCCGACCTGGTGACGCAGATGGTGACCGAGATGACCTCCCTGCAAGGCGTGATGGGACGTGAATATGCCCTGCGTTGTGGCGAAAAGCCCGAAGTCGCCGAAGCCATCGGCGAGCAATATCAGACTGTACCGCATGGTAAAGTCGGCCTGGCTCTGGCGCTCACCGACCGCCTCGATTCGCTGGTCGGGCTGTTCGCGGCCGGGCTGGCACCCAGCGGGGCGAAGGACCCCTTTGGCCTGCGTCGCGCCGCCATCGGTATCGTCCAGCCGCTCATCGAACACGATGCCGATTTCGATCTGGTGGAAGCGATTGGGCAGGCTGCCGCCCTTCAGCCCATCGAGGTCGCAGAGGAAATGAGGGCGCAAATCCTGGAGTTCATCGCGGGGCGACTCGCCGTTGTACTGCGAGAGCAAGGGTATCGTTACGATGTCGTGGAGGCCGTCCTGGCGGAACAAGCGGCCAACCCGGCGGCTGCGGCTCGAGCGGTACAGCAACTCCAGGCCTGGGTAGAGCGCCCCGACTGGCATGAGATTCTGCCCGGCTACGCCCGCTGTGTGCGCATTTTGAAAACCGTGGACGACAGACCGCAAACAGTTGACGAGAGCCGTTTCGTGGAAGCGGAAGAGAAAGCGCTCTATCAGGCCCTCCGCTCCACTGCCCACCGTCCACCGTCCACGGTCAATGAATTTCTCGAAACCGTCGTTGCCATCCTCCCTGCCATCAACGCCTTCTTCGATAAAGTGCTGGTGATGGCGGAGGATGAAGAGTTGCGAGAGAATCGCCTCGCCCTGGTGGCGCAGATTGCCGGCCTGTCCAAAGGCCTGGCCGACTTGAGCAAACTGGAAGGGTTCTAGTTAGGCCATCGCCCGCGGCCCTTGCTCCTGGCAACGTTGTTCGCTCTGTGTGGGGCAAGCCGAAAAAGCCGATGAGGAATGCGTTTAAACGATTCCCCCCGCGAAACCGCGGGGGGAATCGTACCAACTCAGAGGGAGGAGAGAGTCTGCCACAATGGGCGTTCGCCAAAAGGAGGAGACCTGTTCGTTCCTTCGTCCTTACAGCGGATCGTGCGTTGGATTTGTACCGCTCCAGAGGCAAGCCGGTTTTTCGAACTGGTTGCATTCTATGGCGTTCGAACAACGACGGGCGAGCACTCGCGGCGGCTGATCGGGCAGCACCTCTGATGGATAAACTACCTCAGCCTCCAGGGCTACTTCGCGCCCTACTCGCTCACAATATTCTCGTTTGCTCACCTGCCAGGTTCGATACGCCATGACGCCTCCAGGTTGCGGTGATAGTGTACTCCCTTAAGAA
>RFJH01000133.1 GCA_003694975.1 Anaerolineae bacterium
GCGGTACACTTTAAAACGTGACCCGCTCCCTCACCCTGCGCCTCCTTCTCCTCTCCGCCGCCACACTGACCTTTGAAATCACCTTGAGCCGTCTCTTCGCCGTAGCCCAGTTCTATCACTTCGCGTTCATGGTCGTCAGCGTGGCACTCCTGGGATTCGGCGCCAGCGGCACCGTGCTCACCCTCTCCCCGCGACTCTCGCGCACCGATCCCCACCGTGCCCTCCCCCTCCTCTCCCTGGCAACCGCCCTCACCATCCTTGCTTCCTACCTGCTGATCAACTTCCTCCCTTTCGACTCATTCCGCGTGGCCTGGGACCGCTCTCAACTCGCCGTCCTGGCCTTGCACTACCTGGCCCTGGCCGCGCCTTTCTTCTTCGGCGGCATGACCGTCGCCCTTCTCCTGCGCGCTTTCCCTAACCAGGCCGGGCGCACCTACGCCGTCAACCTGCTCGGCTCGGCACTCGGCTGTCTCCTCGCCCTGGCAGCCCCCACTCCCTTCGGCGGTGAGGGGACCCTCGTGCTCAGCGCAGCACTCGCCCTCCTCGCCGTGCCTGGCCGTCCGATCCGTCGTCCGCTCAACCTGCTCTCCGTCCCTTTCCTCACTCTCACCCTCCTCGAACTCGTCCTCCGCGCCTCCGCTCTCCCGTCACTCCTCCCCGACCTTCGCCTCTCTCCCTACAAAAGCCTCTCCTACGCTCTGCGCTACCCGGATGCCGAAGTCCTCTACCGCCGCTGGAACGCTTTCTCGCGCGTGGACGTGGTGCGCAGCGCGAGCATTCATTCCATCCCTGGCTTGAGTTACCGCTACCTCGCGTCTCTACCTCCTCAAGACGCTCTTTTCGTGGACGGCGACGACCCGAGCGTAATCCTCCCCCCGGACACTCACCCCGACCTGTTCTCCTACCTCCCCACAAGCGTTGCGTATCGCCTCCGACCCGAAGCCCGTTCCCTGATCCTCGAGCCGCGCGGCGGCCTGGACGTGGTCACCGCCCTGGCCCTCGGCGCACGCCAGGTGACCGTCACCGAGGTCAACCCGTTGATCGTCCAGGCGGTGGGACCGCTCTACCGCGACCCGCGCCTGCACCTCGCCCTCGAAGCCGACCGCAGTTACCTGCGCCGCGCTCGAGGCGAGACCTACGATATCATTGTCCTCTCCCTGACGGCCTCCTACCACCCCGTCGGCTCCGGGGCCTACAGCCTGGGCGAGGAGTATCGCTACACCGTCGAAGCCTTTGAAGACGCCCTGAGCCACCTCGCCCCAGGAGGGCTTTTCGTGGTGACGCGCTGGCTGCAAGAGACGCCCAGCGAATCTCTGCGCGCCTTCGCCCTGGCCGTGACTGCCCTGGAACGCAGCGGCGCCGACCCGGCACAACAGATCGTTGCTTTTCGCGGCTATCAGACGATGACCCTCCTCGTCCGCAACGGCCCTTTCACGCCTGCGGAATTACAAACCCTTCGCGACTTCCTCGCCGGGCGCGCCTTCGATCTGGTCTACGCGCCGGACCTCCATCTTGAAGAGACCAATCGCTACAACGTGTTGCCGCAGGCAATCTATGCCCAGGCGTATCGCGCATTGCTCACGGCACGGCCACGAGAGGCGTTTTATAAGGCCTATCCTTACGATGTCCGTCCACCCACCGACGACCGTCCCTTCTTCGGGCATTATTTTAAATGGTCACAGGCCCCGCAAGTCCTCGCCGAACTGGGCAAGACGATGCAACCCTTTGGTGGAGCAGGGTACTTTGTCATCCTGGCGCTGCTCGTCCTGGCCCTCCTGGCCGCCGGCGTGCTGATCCTCCTGCCGGTTATGGTCAGGGCAAGGGACACATTCAGCCCAAAACCGGCTGCATACTTTGCCCTGATCGGACTGGCCTACCTGTTCGTGGAAATCCCTCTCATCCAGCGTTTCATCCTCTTTCTGGGGAACCCTGCGTACGCTTTTACCGCCGTCCTCTTCACGTTGCTTCTCTCCTCCGGCCTGGGCAGTCAACGGAGCGAACGGTTACCCTTCCGTCTCGCCCTGGGGGGGCTGGTGGTTTTGCTCCTCGTCGCGCCACTGCTTCTGCCGCCGCTCTTCGCGCGGATGCTGGGGTGGCCTCTCACGCTCCGGCTGAGTGCGACCGTCCTTCTCCTCGCTCCGATCGGCTTCTTCATGGGAATCCCTTTCCCGGCCGGCCTGCGTTGGGTGACGCGTCAGGAGAGCGATGAGAAAATCATCCCCTGGGTCTGGGCGGTGAACGGCGCGGCCTCGGTCGTCGCGGCGATTCTGGCCGCACTGCTGGCTCTCACAGTGGGCTTCGGCTGGGTGCTGCGTCTCGGGGCGCTGTGTTACGCCGGAGCGTGGCTCACGGCCGGGGCGTCCCCTGACCGGCGCCTTTCTCCACCCCCTCACCCGTAAGGGGGACGAAACGCACGCCGCCCAGATTATAGGCTTTCAATTCGCCATCCTCCAGCACGAATTTCCACAACGTCTGATACCAGCCCGGCGGGCCGATGGGGATGACGATGCGCCCTCCGGGGGCAAGTTGTTCCACCAGAGGCGGGGGAAGATGGTCTGGCGCGGCAGTGACAATGATGGCGTCAAAAGGGGCGTATTCCGGCCAGCCGTAGTAGCCGTCCCCCTGAGTGACGTGCACCTCGTCGTAGCCCAGTTCCCTCAGGCGCGCCTCAGCGCTCTCGGCCAGTTCGGGGATAATCTCGATGGTATAGACGTCCACGTAGCCGATCTCGGCCAGCACGGCGGCCTGATAACCGGAACCGGTGCCGATTTCCAACACCTTTTCTCCCGGCTGCAACGCCAGCAACTCGGTCATCCAGGCAACGATGTAAGGCTGGGAAATCGTCTGCCCGTAACCGATGGGGAGAGGGTGATCTTCATACGCCTGGTCCACAAACTCCGCCGGCACGAAACGATGACGCGGCACCGTCCGCATGGCACGCAGCACGTCCGGGTCGCTCACGCCACGTGCCTCAATGGTCTCTGCCACCATCTTCAGGCGGGCTTCCCGAAAGGGGTCTTCCCGGGGCGATGGAGTTGTTGGCACGGGAGGGGATGCCGATTGCGGCGCGGGGGCGCAGGCCGGAAAAAGCACGAGGGAGGAAAGAAGAGCGAGGAGGAGAGGAGCGACTCGCATGGTAAGAACCCTCCAGGGTAGGGCCGGTCTAACTTCTGGCGGGGCACATTCTGGAGCGTTGCCCCGCGCCCGAGCGGCGGGGTGGAGATGGCCACCTCCACAGAGGTACTCACCAAAACGCAAACCAACGAGGTATGGCGATGTGTAGAGATGAGGGCGGATGGGGAGGTTACTTTGCCGGGGCGGGGCACCGTTCACGTTCGCCGGAGGGCATTATACCAGGGCAGGATGCCTGCAGCACGC
>RFJH01000134.1 GCA_003694975.1 Anaerolineae bacterium
GATCTACCTGCATGTGGGAGAGGAGATTCCGGCGTGAAAGTGCGTGTACGCCGCATGACCGAGACGGACCTGCCGGCGGTGATGTTGATCGACGCCATGAGCCTGCCGTTGCCGTGGCCGGAGCGGGCGTATCGGCACGAACTCCGGGCGTCCTACTCCCGCCCCTGGGTCGCCGAAACGACCCTGACGGAAGGCGATGGGCCGCTGGTCTATCGCTCGCCTGCGGTGGGCGATGGCAGCCCGCTGATCCGGGGGCCCGGCGAACAGGCGGTGGTGGGCTTCCTCGTGTTGTGGAAGATTGTGGACGAAGCGCACATCGCCACGCTGGCCGTCCATCCACGCTTTCGGCGGCGGGGTGTGGCGCGGGCGCTCCTGGCGAAGGCGCTGGAGGAAGCCGTCGCCGAAGGCGCTCGACGTGCCTACCTGGAAGTGCGTCAGAGCAACCTTGCCGCACAGAGTCTCTATCGGCGCTTCGGATTCCAGGTCACAGGCCGTCGAGTGGGCTACTACAAAAACAACGGCGAGGACGCCTTGCTGATGGACGCCGTGTTCCCTCAGGAGAGCGGCGAGGAGATAACTTTTCACAAGTGAAATCACGCATGGTAATGGAGGCCAAGATGAACGCTGAGGAGACGCTGAAGCAAATCGCGCAGGAGGTGGCCGTATGCACCCGCTGCGACCTGCACTTTTCGCGCAAGAACGCCGTTCCCGGAGAGGGGCCGGCGAACGCCGAAATTATGTTTATCGGTGAGGGACCCGGTTTCTACGAGAACGAGCAGGGACGCCCCTTTGTCGGCGCGGCAGGGCGTTTCCTGGACGAGTTGCTCGCTCAGGCGGGGTTGAAACGTTCCGAGGTGTGGATCGGCAACGTGGTGAAATGTCGTCCGCCCGGCAATCGCGACCCGCAGCCCGACGAACTGGCCGCCTGCGACGAGTACCTGGAACGGCAAATCCAGGCCATCGACCCGAAAATCATTGTCACATTGGGGCGCTTTTCAATGGCAAAGTTCATGCCCGGCGTGAAGATCAGCCAGGTGCACGGACAGATGCGGCGCGTGGGGAAACGCTTCGTGATTGCCATGTACCATCCAGCCGCGGCGCTGCACCAGCCGAAATACAAGCCACAAATCATGGCCGATTTTGCACGCCTGCCTGAATTGCTGGAAAAAGCGCGCGCCGAACTCTCGCGCTCGCCCTCCGCCCAGGAGCCGGACGAGCCCGCAGAGCCTCAGCAATTGAGTTTGTTCTAAACGGGAAAGCCATGTCGGTCAAAGAGACTCTTCTGAAACGATTGCGCTCCAGGGACGCTCGCCTGGCGGTGCTCGGCATGGGGTACGTCGGCCTGCCGCTGGCCGTGGTCTTCGCCGAGGCGGGATTCTCCGTCGTCGGCGTGGACCCGGATGAGCGGAAAGTGGCGAAATTGCAACGGGGAGAGAGTTACATTCAGGATGTGCCCACGGAGCAAATCGCCTCTCTGGTTAAAGAGGGACTGCTGACGGCCACAAACGACTTCGCCGCCCTGAAAGACGTAGACGCGGTGAGCATCTGCGTCCCCACGCCGTTGCGCAAGACCGGCGACCCGGATATGTCCTACATCATGGCGGCCACGGAGGAACTCGCCCATCATTTGCATCGGGGGATGGTCGTTGTGCTCGAATCCACCACCTACCCCGGTACGACGCGCGAGTTGATGCTGCCCGCCCTGACGGAGAAGAGCGGCCTGCGCGTGGGGGAGGACTTCTTCCTGGCGTTCTCGCCGGAGCGCGTCGACCCGGGCCGCAAAGATTGGACGACGCGCAACACCCCCAAGGTCATCGGCGGCATCACGCCCGATTGCACGGAGGTCGCCGCGGCGTGGTACGGCGAGGCCATTGAAACCATCGTGCCGGTCTCCTCCACCGAGGCGGCGGAGATGACGAAGTTGCTGGAGAACACCTTCCGCATGATCAACATCGGCCTGGTCAACGAGATGGCGATCATGTGCGAGCGTCTGGGCGTGGACGTGTGGGAGGTGATCGAGGCGGCGGCCACGAAACCGTTTGGCTTTATGAAGTTCACGCCCGGGCCCGGCCTGGGCGGTCACTGCATCCCGATTGACCCGCTGTATCTCTCCTGGAAGATGCGGTCGGTCAACTACACGGCGCGCTTCATCGAACTGGCCTCCGAGATCAATACGAACATGCCGCGCTACGTCGTCCAGCGGGTAATGGACGCCCTGAACGCGCGCGGCAAGCCGCTAAAGGGGAGCAAGTGCCTCATCCTGGGCGTGGCCTACAAGCCGGATATTGACGATTTGCGCGAATCTCCTGCTCTGGACGTGATCGGCCTGCTGCGCCAAAAAGGCGCACAGGTGGAATATCACGACCCTTATATTCCTCATCTACAAACCCAGGATGGGCTGGAGATGCGCTGCGTCCCCGACCTGATGGGGGCGGTCCGAGAAGCGGATTGCGTCATCATCATCACCAACCATTCGACCTATGACTACGCAGCCATCCTGGATGCAGCCCACTTCATTTTCGA
>RFJH01000135.1 GCA_003694975.1 Anaerolineae bacterium
ACCCTTCATCTGTTCGGCGATTTCGGACGTGGTGATGGTGTTTGCCAGGGGGAAGCCGTTGGCGATGCCCTTCGCCATCGTCATCACGTCCGGCTCCACGCCCCAGTGCTCGATGCCGAACCAGTGCGTGCCGGTGCGCCCGAAGCCGGTCTGCACCTCATCGGCGATGAACAGGCCGCCGTAACGCCGCGCGATTTCCGCCGTGATTTTGAAGTACTCCGGCGGCGGCGTGATGAACCCGCCCACGCCCTGGATGGGTTCGGCGATGAAGGCCGCGATGCGCCCCGAAGTGGTGGTCTTGATGACCTCTTCCACGTCCTCCGCGCAGGCCACGCCGCATTGGGGGTAGGTCATCTTCAGGGGGCAGCGGTAACAGTACGGGTTCAGGGCGTGTTTGATGCCCGGGATCTGGGTCCCGCCGATGCGCCAGGAGGCGATGCCGGTCAGGTTCATGCTCAGGGTAGAGCGTCCGCTGTAGGCGTGTCGCAGGGCGATGACTTCCGTGTAGCCGGTCACCGCTTTGGCCAGGGTGATGGCCGTCTCGTTGGCTTCTGTGCCGGAGTTGGTGAAGTACGAGGTCTCCAGGCGGCCCGGGGTGATCTCGGCCAGTTTCTCCGCCAGGCGCACCATGTTCTCGTGGGGATAGAGCGTGGAGGTGTGGATGATTTTCTCGACCTGGGCTTTGGCGCGTTCCGTGACCTTCGGGTGATTGTGCCCCACACTGGTCGTCAGGATGCCGCCGAAGAAGTCCAGGTAGCGGTTCCCTTCCACGTCCCAGACGTGCAGCCCCTCGCCGCGTTCCAGTGCCAGGGGTTCGCGGTAGTACAGGAGGTAATTCGGCCAGAGATAACGGCGCTGTTTCTCCAGGATTTCTTTCTTTGTGAGCATGGTTTGCCTCCTACGGTAGTGAGAGGGGGAGTTCGCGCCCCAGTCCTTTGCGACGCGCCTGGCGATAGACTTCGGGGAGGATGGCAGCGTATTCTCCCCAGATGCCCAGCGCGATATAGACGATGACCTCCGAAGACGCTTCGCGACCCGCGCGTTCGCCGGCCACGATTTGCGGCCACTCGGCGTGGACGTTTTCCTCCCCGAAGCGACCCGCCTCCCCCAGCGCGATCAGTTCGGGGACGCGCGGGCGGACGTATTTCCAGCGGTCCACGATCACTTTGTCCGCCTGGGTGATCACGTCCGGGTCGAGTTCCTGATAGGAGCCGAGTTTGGCCACGAACGCGCCGGGTTTCAGCCAGTCGCGCCGGACGAGGGGTTGATTGCCGGTGGTGACGGTGATGACGATATCCGCCTGACGCACGGCCTCCTCGCGCCCTTCCAGGGGCGTGACCGTGATGGGGAAGCCGAGTTCGGGGGCGAGTTCGGCGGCGAAGCGCTCTGCGGCCTCGGGGCGGATATCCACCACCCAGGCGCGCTTCAAGGGGAACACTTCCGCCAGGCCGCGCAGGTGCATGTGCCCTTGCAGGCCGGCCCCGAAGATGACCGCGCGCTCCGCGCCCGCTCGCGCCAGATACTTCGCCGTGACTGCCGTGGAAGCGCCCGTCTTCAGGCCGGTGACCCATCCCGCCTCCATCAGGCAGACCGGCAGCCCCGTGCGCGCTTCGTAGAGCAAGACCTGCGAGGCCGTGGTGGGGAGTCCCCGTCCGGGATTCTCGGAGAAGAAACTGAAGATTTTAACGTAGGCGTATTCTTCGCCCTCCAGATAACCGGAGAAAGGCTTGATGAAGCCGTTTTTGCCGACGGACATGTAGAATTTGTCGCCGCTCACGCGTCCTTCTGCATCGGCGCGGATGCCCTTCTCGGCCAGGGCGACTGCTTCTTTCATGGTCAGGGTTTGCTGTACGTCGGCTTCGGTAAGGTAGAGGAGAGGCATGTTTTCCTCACAGAGATTCGGGATGGTAGGAGGAAGAAAAATTGCCGCGTTGCTCAGGCACTTCGCGGCGTCCAGTTGTATGTTTCCTTGACGATTTGCAGGTAGATAAAAGTCTCCGTATCGCGAACGCCCTCCACGGTGTGCAGGCGTTTGGTTAGAAATTCCACCAGGTGGGTATTGTCGCGACAGATGACCTCGGCCAACAGGTCGTATGTGCCGGTGGAAAGTACCAGGTAGATGACTTCCTCGAACGCCGCAATTTGTTGGGCTATCCGTTGCAAGTGTTTTCCCTCAACCTTGATCCCGATCAGTGCCATGGTGGGGTAGCCCATCAGCAAGGGGTTAGAGACAGCGACGACCTGAATGTATCCTTCGCGCACCAGGCGCAGGTAACGCTGACGCACCATGCCTGTGGAGACGCCCAAGCGTTTGGCGATTTGGGCAAATGGTGTGCGTCCGTCCTCTTTTAGCGCGGCGATGATTTGCTGGTCAATGGGATCTAATGGAAGGGCCTCTTTGTCAAAACGAGCCATGCGATGAGTTTATGTCTTTTTTGCAAAAATGTCAAGGATTTTATGCAAAATCGTTCTTTTTATGGCTTTTTTTGAGTAAAATATGCCGGTAAATAGCGTGTCGAGGGATGAAACGGGATTTGTCTTCATCTCAGGGCGTGTTTCACCTCACAACCTCTTCACTTCCGAGCGAAGGGCCGGGCGCGCTGGCCCGGACATATACGCTCAAAAAGAGAAAACCAGGCTATGGGGTAAGCCTGGTTTTGCGTTATACTCTGTGAGCCACCGGTGGGATTTGAACCCACGACCGGACGATTACGAATCGTCTGCTCTGCCGGCTGAGCTACGGTGGCTGGCGGCGGGGATTATACCAACACTTGCGCCGGATGCCAAGTTCGATGGAGCGGTTTTTTCCCGAGGGTTCTTGCTTGTGGAGAGAATGTTATGCTGCGCATAGCCATGCTATCTTATCACACCTGCCCGTTGGCGACTCTGGGGGGCAAAGATACCGGCGGGATGAACGTCTATGTGCGCGACCTGACGCGCTACCTGGGGCGTATGGGGATTCATGTGGATGTCTTCACGCGTTCTCAGGATGAGCATGTTCCCCATGTGTTGCATGATTTGGGATATGGCAATCGCGTGGTGCATGTCCCTGCCGGCCCGGAGCGCCCTCTGCCCAAGCCGGAATTGGCCCGACATATCCCTCAGTTCGTGGAAGGTGTGAAGTCGTTTGCAGAGGGGAAGGGGTTGCACTATGACCTCATCCACAGTCATTACTGGATGTCCGGCGTGGCGGCGGAGGCGTTACAGCGTGAATGGAAAGTGCCCTGGGTGCACATGTTTCATACCCTGGGTGCGATGAAGAATCGCGTCGCCCGTGATGCGAGTGAACGGGAGGGTGACTATCGCCTGGAAGGAGAACAACGGGTGCTTGCTGAAGCCGACCGGATCATTGTTGCTACCCCTGCGGAACAGGCGCAACTCCAGTGGTTGTACAAAGCCGATAAGCGGAAGACGGTCATTATCCCCCCGGGCGTGGACGTGAGCCGTTTTTACCCTATTCCTGCTGACGAGGCCAAAGAGTTCGTCGGTGTCCCGCCGGGGGATCGGATGGTGTTGTATGTAGGGCGCATCGAGCCGCTGAAGGGGGTGGAGACACTGATTCGGGCTGTCTCCTGCCTGGATTTGAACGATGCTGAGCACCCTGTTTGCTTGGTGATTATCGGTGGCGAGCCGGACGTCCCACCTGATGCGATGACGAACGAAATGGCGCGCTTGCAGAACCTCTGCGATGAATTGTGCCTGGGACGCGCGGTGGTCTTTCTCGGCAAACGGGGTCAGGATACTTTGCCGTACTACTACTCGGCAGCCGAGGTGGTGGTTGTCCCCTCCCATTACGAATCGTTTGGGATGGTGGCACTGGAAGCGATGGCGTGTGGAACGCCGGTGATTGCTTCGCAGGTCGGGGGATTGGCCTATTTGGTGCAGGATGGTGTGACCGGCTACCACGTCCCGGATGGGGAGCCGCAGGCGTTGTGTGACCGCCTGACGACTCTGCTGAACAACCCCTCTCTTCGTCAGGAGATGGGACGCCGCGCCGTGGAGTACGCGCAGGGTTATGCCTGGGAGAAAATCGCAACCCGAATTGTGGAGGTCTATAAAAGTCTGTTACAGGGGAGTCGGGTCTTTTTGTGAGTTATGTTCCTTCTTCGTACAGTTGCATTTTCCCCTCGGCGTTTGGGCGGTAGGTGTGTGGCCCTTGCGGGACAAGGGGGCTGATTTCCAGACTGCCGTCGTCCATGGCCTCCCATATGGCCTGGAAGGGTGCCTTGCCGGCGACCCATTTCTCGACGATGACGATACCATGCCCCGGTAAGACGGTGAAAACAATCTGACGGGGGTCTTCGGGATGAGTGAGGGCTTCAGAGCGTTGGAAGGCAGCGCAGATCGCCCGCGCCTGCGCGTCGGTCGAACAAGATACGGGGTAGTGCTGGTATGGTGGGTCTACCGGGACGAATTCAACGCGTTGCGGGTCATAGGAGCGCACGCCACGGTGGCCGTGTAATTTGGAGCGGGTGACGGGGACTGAGCCGTTATGTCCCCAACGGGAGGCGTCCAGAGTGATGCGAGGAAGACGGGCGTCCATGTCAATCAGTTCGACGGCTTCCGAGGAGGGCGGGTCGTTGCGTTTGCCCTCCACGTGGCGTACCAGGGCTCCTTTTCCGTCAGGGCGCACACCGACAATGACGGCCAGTTCGTCATCGGTGAGGTCGTCTTTGACGACCGGGCGCGCGCTGCCGGTGATGGTGGCGATCAGGGCGTTCAGGCGTGGCTCCCAGGTAGCGAAGCACCCTTCGCTGTATTGCCTGGCGATTGTCTCAGGTACCGCCGGTACAGCAGCCAGATGGTCCACGCGCACCATCTCGGTGAAAAAGTTGCGCTTCCCCAGTTCGCGGCCGGCTACTTTCATTGCTTTGGGTGCATCCAGAGATTGCCAGATTTCCCAGGGGATGGGGTCTCCGATGGTCTCGTGGTGATTGATCTCGCTCGTGCTGGCCGCGGTGGCGATTCGCAGAGCCAGGTCGGTGTAGAAGTGATCGAGGTCTGAGGCGTCGGTGCGGGGGTGCGCGCCGACCAGGTCGAAGGTGTAGGCCTCAATAGGGTGCTCGTGGCCAATAACCAGGATCAGGCGAATGCACTTGGCCTGTGCCTGTAGAAGGCGCATGAGGGCGAGGATGGGCCCGCCACGCCTTCCTTGTTCAAACAACGTGCGATAAGCCGGCGCGGCCAGGCCGGGGAAATCATAATCCGCGGGATCGGGCGGGTCTTTCTTGAGGACGCCCTCGAAATAGTCCAGAAGGCTGCGGAAGCGCTCCGGTGTGGCATGGAGCAAGGTGATGACCAGCGGGGCGCGCGGCAGGTTTAACCTGCGGCGGGCGGTGAACATCAGTGCATGCCGCCAGTTCAGCGCTTTGCCGAAGGGGGCAGTGGTGAGCAAGACGTCTATTTCGCCCTGAGGTGGGTCAACGATGGTGTGACCGTAGGCTTCGAGGCGGGCCAGCAGTTCACGAGCACAACGTTCCAGCAGCGGTGAGGTCTCTTCGCCGGGCAGGTAGGAGATGCGCAGGAGGCGCAGCCAATCGTGGACAATGGTGGGGCTGGTCATGGCGGTTTTCTCCCTCTGGCGTTTACTCCTTCATGCGGACGTAGAACAGAGTCGACCCATCAATTTCCTTGGTTCGCATCTCGAACCATTTCTTCAGGCTGCCGATCAGGCGTGAGAGTTGACGGTGACCGTATGTTCGAGGGTCGAAGCCGGGATCGAGTTGATAAAGAGCGTTGCCAATCGCAGCCAGCGAAGCCCAACCGTCTTCTTGCACGGCCATTTCAAAGGCCTGGCGCAGGATAGGGAGCGGTTCTGGTTCTTCTTCTTCCTCTTCCTTCTTTTTTCTGCTTCTAGATTTTTGCGTACGACTTTTTTGAGGCTTGGCTTCGCTGACCAGGTTCTCGGTATAGACGAACACGTCACAAGCGTTGACGAAGGCCTTTGGTGTTTTCTTTGCTCCGATGCCCATAACGAAGATGCCGGATTCCCGAATGCGTGTCGCCAGGCGGGTGTAGTCGCTATCGCTGGATACCAGGCAGAAACCGTCCACCACACCTGAGTGTAGGATATCCATGGCGTCAATAATCATGGCGCTATCGGTGGCGTTTTTGCCAACGGTGTAGCGGAATTGCTGTACCGGTTGGATGGCGTGGTAGTTCAGGACGTCTTTCCATTGCTTCATGTTGGCCGTTGTCCAATCGCCGTAGATACGGCGTACGGTCACCTGGCCATATTTGCCGGCCTCAACCAGCATTTGGGGGAGGAGGCTGGCCTGGGCGTTATCGCCGTCTATCAGGAGGGCAATTTTTCGGCGGGGGAGATGTTCTTCTGTCATACTCAAATTATACCCTTGTTATCATGAATGGCGCATCAAACGGGGAAAAATGTGAGTAACGGAGAGGTCGTACCTGGCGAAGAGATAGATCGTGCTTCTTGACACATTCCTGTAGCCCTTGTACAATTTCCCCGTTCATTTTAGGCGGTCTCCGCCTAAAATTATTTTTGTCGCGGGAGGATGATACGCATGTATGGACTTTCTCCTTTTGAGCAGGTAGCCTTGTGGGCTATCCTGGCAACAGCCGTTCTGGGCTTGCTTTATGCCATTTTCTTGCGCTCGCAGATTCTGCGCGAGGACAAAGGCGATGAGAAGATGCAAAAGATTTGGGGCGCGATTCGCGATGGCGCGGACGCCTACTTGCGGCGGCAGTTGAAAACAATTCTGCCGCTGATCGGCGTTTTGACCATCGCGTTGTTCCTCTCGGTGTATATTGTTCCCCCTACACCGGAGGCCCTGGAGCGCTTCAAAAACTTAAGCCCGGATCAGGTACGACTGGTGATTGGCCTGGGACGCGCCATTGCGTTCGTGATGGGCGCGTCGTTTTCCACCGCAGTAGGTCAGATTGGGATGCGCATGGCGGTGCAGGGTAACGTGCGGGTGGCCTCCGCAGCACGGCGCTCTTTCG
>RFJH01000136.1 GCA_003694975.1 Anaerolineae bacterium
CGCGACCATACGCGTCCAGGATGATATAGTACACATCGGGCAGGTAGCCCAGCGGGGCGTTCTCCGCCTTCACGCCTTCCTGCCAGCGTTGCGCGGCCAGTTGACGGGAGCGGGCCTCTTCCCAGGAATACGAGACAATCTGAAACGTCGGGTAGATGAGCAGGAAGAGAGCGACCAGATTCAGGATAGGGGTGAGGGTTTCCGGTCGCTTCAGTTTTCGGGATGCCCACATCAACCCCAACACGCCCAGGACGCCCCAAAGAGGCAGGAGATAACGATGCCTCCCAACGACGAATCCGCCGATCTGGATGGTCTTCAAGTAGCCGTATACGTGCCCATAGGTAAAGAAGAGGAAGAGCAAGACCGCCGAGGCGACGGCGGCGCGGTGCCGGTCCCGAAGCCACAGGGAGAGCGCGGCGAAGAGCAGCAACGAGCCCACGGCGAGGACGGTCAGCGGTCGCCACAGCGCGTCCACTTTGACCTCGCTGACGTTGATCCCCATCAGCGCGACCACAGGGTAGATTCCAAGAAGCAAGGGATAGAGCGGGATACGCCGAAACTCGATCCGGTGATGGCGTAACGATGTGTTCTTCATCACGACCTCAGATAGAGGAGAAATGCGTGGGACAATTGTAGCACCGGCGCGGGGTATCTACCTCCCATCCGCCGCACGGACGGCGTAAACCTCGCCCTCCTCGCTGCGGAAGAGCAACTCCACATCGGCGATTTCCGCCAGGACGTTTGGGGGGACGACGTGCTTGTACTCATTCGGGAGGAACCAAAAGATGTAACCGCCCTCCTCCCCCGGCCATCCGGCATAGTGGACGCGCAATTCCTCCACGTCCATCGTGGCGCTGCGGGGCATCAGCGGGCTATCCCGGCGCAGGAGGAACCACACCGCATCGGCGTAGTTGCTGTAGACCGTCGCCTCCGGCTTTTCTTGAAGGAGTCTCTGAATCACAGGCAAGGCGGGATTCTCGCGAAAAGTGTGGTTGTTGTAGTAATTGTAATGCGAGGCCTCCCCCTCCCTCAGTGAAGTGGAGAGGTACTCGGCCATGCTGACTCCCGGATAGACCGCCAGCCACAAGACGAATGCCCCGATCAATACATTGCGAACGGTGGCCTCTCTCCACTTCAGCCGCGGCAGGATCAGCGCGTCCAGTGTGATGAAAAGCCACACCATCACCGGCGCGAGGAACCCCACGTAGTAGCGGTCGGTGAACAGGTCGAGGTGATCACCGGTCGCCATCGTGAAGATGATGCCCAACAGGGAGAGCGGCAGGAAGAACGCCACCGGAAAGACCTCCGGTCTCCACAGGGCGCGCCACCAGCGACTCCAATCCGGTCGTCGCGCCAGGAGCGCCAGCACGGCCCCGATGCCTACCACGAGGACAACCGGATGTTCAAAAAGAGGGCGCAAACGGGGATGGTATGGCAGGAACCAGTGCAGCATCTTGGCCAGGGAGAGTTCGAGGTTTAGCCAGGGGTCGAAGAGGGTTTCGTTCGTGCCCCAGAACGTGTTGTAGCGCAAGATATTGTGGAAATAGACCCACGCTGCTACCGGCAAGAGCGAGAGTGCCATCCAGAGTCCGTCGCGCAGGAGGGCACGCCACTCTCGCCAGCGCGCTGCCAGGATGACCACCCCTCCCATTGCCAGCAGGCCGGCTCCTTGCCAGCGCAGGAGCATGGCCAATGCGGCAAGCACTGTCATCGCGGTCAATGCCTTGCTCGATTTCTCTCGCATGTAGTGGGAAGCGATGAGGAGAAAGAGCAAGGAGAAGGTAACGTAGAGCACATCGGAGTTCACGTTGGCGTGCAGACGCACCGCGGATTCCGAGAAAGCGACGAAGGCCGTTCCCAGCCAGGCGTAGACGGAGTTCTCGCCGAAAGCGCGTTCCAGCAAGAGACCGGCCAGGAAGGTGTTGACCGGCATGAGAAGTAGGTTCAGATACCACGCCACGAGGAATACGTCCGCTGCGGTGAGTTTGCTCAGGGCGGCCAGGATCAGGGGGTATAACGGTGGCCACCAGATGAGAGGGTGCCCGGTGTGGTCTATGAACCCATCTCCTGCCAGGAGGTGCGCCGCCGTGGCGAGGTACTTGACGGCATCCGCAGAGACCCCCGCGCCGTAGCGCCAGGTCGCGATTGCGACCAGGAGCGTCCCTGCCAGGGAGAGTGCAAGCAGAAACCAATGGGATGCTTTTTTGTCTGCCATACGTGATTCTGGACATACCTCCCGGAACTCTTCTAGGCTGGGTAGAGGGTTATTCCATTTCCTTTTCTGTCCTGCCTCAAAGAGTAGCCACGGGGTGTGGCTTTTCCCTGATAATCAGGTGCGTCCCGGCGTATTCAGGACTTCTCAAGAATTTGACAAACAGCCGTCGCCAACCGCCGGAAAACGCATATACAGCGTACAAGGTGACACGAATCCATAATCGGCTTGTGCCTATTGAAATCACACACAATTCTCTGTATAATAATTTCACCAGTAACCATAAGCCGAGGAGTGTGTTAACAACACAGGACGAGAGTGTAGTAGTCAATGAGGCCCAACGTAGTGGAAAACCATTGTTTTACTGTGGTAACGGTTGGTCTCTGGAGTGTGAACTGGCAGATGGGGATGGGTTTCCCTATTGCCTGCTGCAGGTGCAGATTGTCAGAACGCCATTGAGTTTTGTTGCTCACTGGCGTTTTTGCTTTCTGAGGGACCTTAACAGTATGTTTTAGTGCTCGTTGTGTTTCTTCGCCTGGGAGATCGAAGTGCCTTTTCGGCGGCGTCGTTCCAGGGCTGCCTCGGCGTAACGAGCGTATGGCGAGGCAGGCCAGGTATCTATCACGGCGTTGAATTCCACCGTCGCCGGGGCATCCATACCTTTCCGGAGATAGGCCACTCCCAGGTTGTAGTGAGCAGCGGCCTCATGCTTGGCACTCAGGCGACCCTCGGCCTGTTCCAGCAAGTCGCGGTACATGGCGATGGCTGTATCCAGGTTGCCCTGTTGAAGCAAGGAGGTGGCCTGGTTCAATTGCACGATCAGGCGAGAGATTTCGTCTGGCCAGAGACGTGAGGCCAGTGCAAACAGGCGGTCTGCTTGGTTGAACTGGCCGCGCCGAGCAAAAATCGTACCCAGGTCAACCAGGATACGTACGCGCATAGAGATGATGTAAAGCACAACGAGGAACAAAACGGGATGAAGTGGTAGGCCTGTCAGAGCCGAAAAGGCCGCTGCAATGACAGTGATTGCTGCCGACTCGGTAGCAAAACGAAAAGAGAGACCTTCTCGGCGGAAAAGCGAGAGTCCACCAAAGATGACGATGTAAGAGAAACCTACGAGCAATGTGATGAGCACAGGGTTCACTGAAACCTCCGTACGGGCATTTTCCAAGCAAGGTTTGTTCCACAGGTAGTATACATTTCTTGTTGATGAACGTCCATAGTCGCTATGATGAGGAAAGGAGGTGATCGGCTGAGGAGTGATGAAATGTTTCTTTCCCGTCGCGCGTGCCTGTTTTGCACAGGCAAGATGTCTTTCCGTCTTCTACGCTGTCACAATGTTTGAGAGGAGGCAACGATGAACGCTGTTCTTACCCTTATTCTGGGCTTTGTAGGGATCGCGGTTGGATATGGCTTTTACGCCAAAACCATCAACCAGAAAGTGATTCAACCCGACCCCAACAAGGCCACCCCCGCCAGAATGTATATGGACGGCGTGGACTTCACCCCGGCCAACCGGAACGTTCTCTTTGGCTATCAGTTTAAGTCCATCGCCGCCCTGGGGCCGATCGTTGGGCCGATTGTGGCTGTGCGGTGGGGTTGGTTGCCGGCGTTGCTTTGGGTGATCTTTGGTACGTTCTTCATCGGCTGGGTGCAGGACTACTCCAGCATTATCCTGGGTGTACGAGAAGAAGGGCAATCCTTCGGCGCCCTTTCGTACCGCTTTGTTTCGCCGCGCGCGCGCACTCTGCTGTTGACTTTCATTTACTTCTACTTGCTGCTGATTATGGGCGCGTTCGGCAAGATCGTCGGTTATGACCTGATGACCAACCCGGCCGTACCGCTGGGCGTATTTGCCGTCATCGGGATCGGTCTGCTGGCAGGCCAGATGACCTACAAATGGAAGATGGATATCATCCTGACCAGCGTCATCACCGTGGTGCTGGCTCTCGTGGGCATCTGGTTGGGCACGCTGGAGCCGGTGAAGAACTTCTTCTCTGCTATCAGCGGAAGCAGTGACCAGGTGGTCTTCGGCTCGGTGACGCGACCGCAGTTCCTCTGGAGCCTGATCGTCCTGATCATTTGCTACTTCGGTGCCGTGCTCCCGATCTGGCGCTGGGCACAACCGATCAACTACGTCGCCTTCTGGATCGTCTTCCTGGGTATCCTGGCGGGCACGATCGGTCTGTTTGTCTGGCATCCCACTTTCCCCGCCGATTTCCCCGCCTTCACCAACTGGAGCGGTGACCTGTGCGCGGCTACCGATTGCTCCGGCATTGAGAAGATACCCGGCGCGATTGGACCGCTCTGGCCGTTGCTCTTCGTGACCATCGCCTGCGGCGCTATCTCCGGCTGGCACAGCCTGGTCTCCTCTTCCGGTACGGCGCGTCAGTTGGAGAAGGAAACGGATGCCCTCTTCGTGGGCGGTGGCGCGATGTTCCTGGAGATGTTCGTTGCCGTCCTGTCGTTGCTGGCCGCTGTGGTCGGCGTGGGTGTCTCCAAGGGCTTCGCAGGGTATGTGGGCCTGGTCGCCGCCGGGAAGAACGCGGGCGTGTTCGCCGTAGGCCTGAGCGAGATGATGGCTCGTGTGGGTGTTCCTACCTCCTTCGGCCTGCCCTATGGCTCCGTCTTCCTGACCCTGATGGCATTGACCATCATGTACCTGGTGGTGCGCTTCATGCGCGTCGCTTCGGCGGAGTTCCTGGGCGATAGCATCCCGCTGTTCAAGAACACCACCTTCGGCACGATTGTCGCCCTGTTGCTCTCGGCGCTGGTCATCTGGACCGGCTTCTGGGTCCGCATCTGGGTGCTCTTCGGTGGCGCAAACCAGTTGATGGCTTCCCTGGCCTTGCTGCTGGTCACGCTGTGGCTGGCCTCGAAGGGGAAGAACTACCTGTGGACGTTGATCCCCTTCCTGTTCATGTATGTCACGACCATTGCTGCTTTGCTGCTCACTGCCTATAAGGTGCTCAGCGCGGTTGTGGCAGGTGGCCTGCCGGTAGACAAGGTGGTCGGCAACGTCCTGGCCGGTGCGATCGCCATCTACCTGGTGATTGCGGCCTTGATCCTCGGTTGGGACGCACTCAAGGCCTTCCAGCGCTTCCGCGCCGAGACCGCGAAAGCCGAAGCGTAAGCCCAGGCGTGGGCTTCCCCTTGTTACTGAAGCGATTTGCGACGCGCCGCGCGGCGCGTCGCAAATCGCCCAATTAGAGGTAGTTGAGGTAGTCCCATGACTATTCGTCTGGAAATTCTCTCGCTCGTGCCTACCAGTTACAACCAATGACCGCATTGCGAAATGCTATACGACCAATCGGGCATTGGTCAGAAGGTTCATCAGGAAATCATCATGCAGGAATATCCTCCTGAGATGATCGAAGAGCACATCCGCCTCTCAGATTGGATTGCTGAGATTTCCCAACGATATGGCGCGGATATCGAGATTCGTTTGATTGACCCTCAGTCTGGGCTTGGGCTTTGGAAGGCGATTCGGTATTGGGTGCGCAAATATCCTACCTTTATCGTCAACGGGAAGGAGAAGTACACCGGTTGGGATCGGGATGCCCTGGATGCTATCTTGCAACGCGCTCTGCACGCCGAAAAAGCCGGACAGGTCGAACAGGTTGAGACCCTATAGGAGCGTTCTTTTATGGCGACTGTTGAGGTAGATGTCATAACGCTGGTGCCGGAAGGATGGGGGATGTGCCTTACCTGTGAGGCGTTGATCTCCCAGGCCGAGATGGGACCTCCTCCGGAAGAGCGTGGCCTGGACGAGTACCCGCCGGAATTGCAAGACGAATTTCAACGCCTTTCCAGCCTCGTCCTTGATCTGGCTGCTCGTTATGGTGATGCCGTTCTATTTCGCATCCTCGATCCACGTTCCCTGCAAGGACTATGGAAATCCATCCGTCACGGGGTGCGTCGCTATCCTACCTTCATCATCAACGGGCGCAAGAAGATCATTGGCCTGGACCGAGAACGCCTGGACGAGGCGTTGCGCGAGGGCGCATCTTAGCCGTGAAGAAGCGGAGAGAAAATGTACCGTAAGATCCTTTTGCCGGTAGAGCCACCTGAAACGACTTCGTCGTTTTTACAGCACGCGGCCAGTCTGGCCAGGGAATTAGGGGCGCATCTGTTGCTGCTCTATGTGATCACCATTGCGCAGACCAACGAGCCGTTCTTTCAACAAGTGCAGGTGGAAATCGGCTCGAAGGCCTATAAAAAGAGAGAAGAAGGCCAGAAATTCCTAGAGCGTCTGAAGGCCCGCCTGGACGATGAGGGTATCCCAACAGATTTTCATCTGACCACAACAGACAAATCCGAAGCCGAGGCCATTACCGAGCATGCACTGCAAGAAGGTTGTGATTTGATCGTCTTGCCTAACGAACATCGAGGAGTTATCGGACGCTGGTTGTTTGGCAATCTGGGTGAAAAAGTGCGCCGTCATGCCCAGGTGCCGGTGCTTTTTATCTAAAGAGAAGGCTTTATTATGGAATCTCTGAGCCGTGAAGAACTCGTCCATGTCTTACAGAACGCATTGCGGGCGGAAATCAGCGCGGTTACAATGTATACGGTCCACAGCGATGCCGTTCAGGAGAGCGATATTGCCCAGGCCATCCGTGCTATTGGCGACGTAGAGATGGGCCATGCCAAAGCGCTGACGGAACGCCTGCGCGCTCTGGGTGAAACACCCGCTGCTTACGACGAACAGACCGCTGCCATCACCCGCTCGTTGAGCGGCGCTCAGGCAGGTACCCTGGATATGCTCCGCCTCGAACTGGAAGAAGAGCAAAATGCCATCGTCCACTACGCAAAGGCCATTGCCCGTATCATGGATGACGAGGCGACCCTGGATGTCCTGGAGGAAAACCTTCTGGATGAAATGCGTCATGCCCGCTGGCTGAAATCTCAAATCAGCAAACTGGAGCGCCATTCGCAATCATGAAAAACACCCTGACCTGGGAAAAGATCGAACGAACGTTGGGTAATCTTGCCCGTACCATTGGTGAGATTATCTACGGCGCGACCGTCTATGAGATGGTGCGCGACCTGAACAAGGAACGCGCCCACTTGGAGCATTTGTTCATCCTTATTGTCTTTGGCGATCTGCTGGGTATCCCTGTCTTGCCCCCTTATTACACTCTGCGATTACTTCCCTACATTGTACCGAATATCAGCGGCTGGAAACGCAGCATGCTACGTGAGCGCGATTTGACCGATCTCTGTGATCAAGAAATCACCTGAAATGGCGTATAATTTCCCGTAAAGGGATAAATCCACCCAAGGAGTTGACAGCGATGGCGAAGAAGGACAAAGAGGAAAAAGAAGGCAAGAAAGTAAGTTGGCTGGATAGTCTTAAAAGCGTTCTCTACGGCATGGCAGGGCATGATATGGCACGCTATGCCCTCAAGACGCGCGGCAGTATGGAGCACCTCTTCATCCTGATCACGATGGGCGACCTGCTGGGTATCCCCATTCTGCCGCCTTACTACAGCCTGCGTCTGTTGCCCTACGTGGTACCGCAAATCAGCACCTGGAAACGGCGCATGTTGCGTGAAAGAGACCTGACCGACGCCCTGGCATAGGAGAATTCATCATGTCCTTGCGTGAAGTCTTCGAACAGAACCCGGAACGACGGTACATCATGTTCGGCGGCAAGGGGGGGCTTGGGAAGACCACCTTCAGCGCCGCTACGGCCTATTGGCTTGCCAAACAGGGCTATAAGGTGTTGGTCTTTTCGGTAGACCCTCAGGCCAGCCTCTCGGATATCTTCCAGCAAGATATCTTTGGAAAGGGACCGGTAGAAATCATTCCGAACCTGTTTGCCCAGGAAATTGATGCCGACCGCCGAATTCGTGAGTACCAGGAGGAGATTCGCCAGAAAATCCGCGATATGTACGGCATGGAGGAGATCCCTCAAGAGATCGAGGACTATATCCAGGCCGCAGCCGCGGAACCGGCGATGGAGGAGAG